>CAZTMY010000338.1:0-2500 GCA_964614895.1 uncultured Anaerolineales bacterium | reverse complement strand
ATCGCGATGCTCACCAGGCCGAGCACGCCTAGGGCCACGGCCCCGGCGGTGGTGTAAGTGCCGCTGCCGAACACGAACAGCAGCACGGCCACGGCGATCAGCACCAGCCCCACGATGAATCGCGATCGGCTCAAGGCTGGCTTGCGCATGAGTGGTACCCTTTTTGCGGGTCCGCCACCTTTGTCCGCTTTGCTAGGCCTCTTCCGTCTCGCGTTCTGCCAGCTCGTATTCCTTTTCCGCTAGCCAGCGCTCGGCCTCGATGGCCGCCGCCGCGCCGGCCCCGGCGGCGATGACCACCTGGCGGAACCAGGGGTCCTGGACGTCGCCGGCGGCGAACACGCCGGGCACGCTGGTGCGCTGGCGCTTGTCGGTGACAATATAGCCGTCGTCATCCAATGCGAGTTGGCCCTTGAAGAGCGCGGTGTTGGGTACCGTGCCGACATAGAGGAACACGCCGTCACAGGGGATGACCTCCTGCTCGTCGGTCTTGACGTTGCGCACTCGCGCGCCGGTGACGCCGGTATCGCCCAGGATCTCCTCGACGACCGTATCCCACACAAAGCGGATTTTGTCGTTGGCAAAGGCGCGCTCCTGGAGGATGGGCCCGGCGCGGAGCTGATCGCGGCGGTGGACGATGATGACCTCCTTGGCAAAGCGGGTCAGGTAGAGGCCTTCGTCCAGCGCGGAATCGCCACCGCCCACGACGACGACGGTCTTGTCCTTGTAGAAATAGCCATCGCAGGTGGCGCACACCGAGACGCCGCGGCCCCAGAACTCATCCTCGCCGGGGATGCCCAGGCGTCGGGCGCGGGCGCCGGTGCAGAGGATCAGCGCCTTGGCGAGGTAAGGGCGGCCGAAGGTCTCAACGTGGAAGGGCCACTGGCCCAGGTCGAGCTTGGTGACCTGGTCGAACTCGATCTCGGCGCCAAAGCGCTTGGCCTGTTCGGCCATCTGCTCGGCCAGGGTCATGCCGCTGATGCCATCCGGGAACCCGGGGTAGTTCTCCAAGTCGCTGGTGGTGGCGGCTTGGCCGCCAAAGCTCTCGCCCATGATAACGAGGGGCTTGAGCTGCGCGCGCCCAGCATAGAGGCCAGCGGTCAGGCCGGCGGGTCCGCCGCCGATGATAATGAGGTCACGCTCGGTGTTGCCGTTTTCCTGCGGCTCTTGGTCGGCGTCCTCTAGCGTGCCCATGTTCAAAGATAGCGATACACCCATCGTTTGCCCTCCTGCGTGGCTATAAACAAAACGTGCCCTGACGATTATAGCACAAGGGCGGCGATATCCTGTAAGCGTCGCTGTGGCTGTGCGATGGGGCGTAGGCGGCCTGACCCTTTGACCGGCCCATGGGGCGGACCTATAATGCTCAGAGTCATGGATGTGGGCGTGCCAGGAGGAAAGTGCTTTGCGAAGCGAAACTATCGCGTATGTGGATTGTTTCTCCGGCGCTAGCGGCGACATGCTGTTGGGCGCCTTGTTGGACGCGGGGCTTCCGCTGGAAGCGCTCCAGGCAGAGCTGGCCAAGCTGGAGCTAGGGGGCTATACGCTCTCGGTGGAGCGAGTGCGACGGCACGGCATCACCGGCAGCCAGTTCAAAGTCGAGATTGAGGAGGACCAGCACCCGGCGCGGAACCTGGTGATGGTGCGCGAGCTGCTGACTGCCGCGCCGCTCGACGAGGAAGTGACGGACGCCAGCCTGCGCGTGTTCGAGCGGGTGGCAGTGGCTGAGGGGCGTATCCACGGCTTGCCGGTGGACGAGGTCCACTTTCACGAGCTGAGCGCGGTGGATTCCATCGTGGATGTGGTCGGGTTCGTGACGGGGCTACGGCTCTTGGGCGTGACCAAGCTGTATAGCTCGGCGTTGCCCTTGGGCGCGGGCACGGTGCGGACGGCACACGGCGTGCTGCCAGTGCCGGCGCCGGCGACGTTGGCGCTGCTGGCGGAGGTCGGCGCGCCCACGGTGCCCACCGACGTGGAGGCGGAGCTGCTGACGCCCACCGGCGCGGCGCTCTTGACCACGCTGGCAACATTTGGTCAGCCGGCCATGGCGGTAGGGCAGGTGGGCTATGGCTTTGGACAGCGCGAGTTGCCCTGGGCCAATATGCTGCGCATCTGGGTGGGCAAAGAGGTCCCAGGCGGCGTGGCCAAGGCGCGGGGGACGGTGCGCGAGGTGCCGGCCAGCTATGACGCGGGACATGGCCACACGCACACCCACGAGCACGGTCACGCGCATACGCACGGCGACGAGGGGCACGCAGACTCGCACGATGTGTAGCTGAGCGATAGGGGCAAATAGAAGGCGGCCCGCTCCGTCGGTAGAATCACGCTGATGGCCCCGTTATATGCGAATGAGAGGTGTTATGAGCTCTTTGGCTCCTATGCTGGACGAGCTTTCCTGCCAGGCTCACAAGTATCTGATGATCGCCGACCGGCGCGTATGGTCGGCGATATTGCGTTTGGTCGCGGCGTGCGAAGAGAGTCCCGACGCGCAACTGCGCAACGG
>CAZTMY010000337.1:0-2502 GCA_964614895.1 uncultured Anaerolineales bacterium | reverse complement strand
CATAGGCTGCCATCCACCGCCCGATAGTGGGGACCAGGCGCAACGCCGCGATGCCGAACAACACATAGATGGGCCCCTGAAAGAGGACGCCATAGGGGCGCGGCACGCCGCTGTGCCGCCAGAAAACCACCGCCCAGCCGCTCAGGTGCAGCAGCCCCAGCAACGGCGGGCAGTAGCCGCTCAGACACAGGTAGATCAACGCGCCGGCGCCCACGGCAACATCGATCTCTAGGTCGTGGGAGCCAAGACAGCCGCCCACCTGGCCACTCTTGCGTGCCAGCGGGCCATCCAGCACGTCCGATATCCACGCCGCCAGCAGCACCCCAGACGCTAACTGCAATGCCTGTGCGCCCTGACATACTGCCAACGCCAATAGCACCAGCGCGCATACGATGCGCACCAATGTAAGGCCATCCGCGGCCGTCTTGGCCCAGCTCATCGTGTCATCCTCTCCCACGGCCATCACGTCCACGGGGCATGCCCCGCTAGGCCTCGATCACCTCCAGACCCATCAGCTCGCCCAGCGCCGAAAGCTGCCGGGAATAGTCGCCATAGACCATGGCCGAGTGGTTGCCGACGTCCACAGCCTTGTGGAAGAACGCTACGGCATCCTCAACCTGAATGACCACCTCCAGGGAACAGCCCGGCGTGTCGAACCCGCCACATCCGGCGATGACGCCCTTGGTCACCATCAGCTTATCGGCCCCAGGGCTGACGCGGGCGATGGTAACGGGCTGGCCCTTGTCCTGGCAAAAGTCATAGCGCACGGTGGTGCCCCAGCCCTCCAAGGCAAAGTTGCGCAACTCGTAGGGCACGTCGGGCGCGTCATAGCCCTTGAGCTTGAGCCCCGGCACATCGTGGAGAATCTTGATCAGGTTCTCCTCGCGGTTCACGAGGAACAGGTTGCCCATGTAGGCAGTTCGCTGGGCAAGACACTGCACCAACATCAGGGCCGAAAGGACGCCAATGTCCCCCTCGCAGGAGGACGGCATGCCCTGGTCCTTGAAGAGGACATGCGTCAGGCAGGGGACAGTCTTGCGCTCAACGGCCATGCGGCCATCGGGGCAAATCTCAAAGCAGTCGATAGTAAAGGCATTGCAGCCGTACGTCTCCATGAGCGACTTGGCGGCCAGATAGAACGCCACATCGTGGGCAACGTAGGGCATCTCGATATGAGATGCCTCGGCGTTCTCCACCAATGCCTCCGCCGTCTCTTGAGCGATTCGCCAGGTCTTGGGGTCCTGCCGCACGCGATCCCACGCGGCCGCAAAGGTCTTGATGGGGATATCAACCGACTCGAGCCCCAGGTGCCGCTGGTAATGGCTGATGTCCAAGAAACTACCGTTCACATTGTCGAACTGGCCCTGGGTGACGCGCAGGACCCGCGTCGCCTGCATGGCCTTGCGAACGTACAGCAGCGAGAGCAGCTCGCGAAACTCGTCCCAACCGACCGACAGGTAGGCCTCGATCCCTTTGGCCCGCAAATGCGAGCCTGCGTCAACCATCATGGGCAACGCCGCATCCAGCTCGCCGCCGACCATGGCAACGGGCTTGCGATAGCGCTCGCCCAGCTTGACCGCAAAGAACTGGTTCAATGAATGCCCCGTCACCAGGTAGAGATCGACCTCGTCAGCGTCGGCGTCCAGCTTGGCATACTCTTGCGCCTTGACCAGCCAGTCATCGCCATGCTCGATGAACACCGGATCCAGCACCCGGGCAAAGGGGCTAAAGGGGCTTTGGCTCTTGATGAGATCCGTCATCCCGGCATAGGCCTGCTCGGCGCGGCGGCGCTCAGTCTCTGGAGCTAGCTGCTCGGGCGTGCCCGTGCGGCACGGCCCCTCGGCAGCGTTGTGATGCGCCAAGAACACGAACACCGGCTTGACGTGGACCTTCCCATCGATGGGTTTCTCGCCAGAAAACGCAGCCTCACGCAAATCCATGATGCGTATCCTCCTCGTGCGTGTGCGCACGAACTATCCCATACTTATGTCGAGCCCCAGACGAGCATCACCTCCTCCCTGGCGGGCTGGCGCGCCTCGAGGCTCTGAAAACGGCCAAACTCCCAAGGTGGACCTAACCGGCGGCCCGTGGTAGCGGACCCTCTGTGCCGTGCACCTCGGATCATGGCATGATGCCCGGCACAGCCCAGGCCGGTGTATGGTAAGGTGCGGTTGGTCGTCCGGTCATCGCGCTGTATGACCAACCCCATCACTATTATACTAGGTTGGCCTAGCGGCAAACACAAGCCGCGATACGCTAGCGACTTACGAGAGGCCAGGCAGATGCCTTGTCTCTCGCTGTCGTCAGCGCATGCGCCTCTATGGGTACCAAAGAATGGGGGTCGCGCGGCGTCAGCGGCTTGGGCGGGGACAATGAGCGGTAGGGGCGAATCCGCTCACAGCAACTTCCCCTGCTTCCCCTCCCGCTCGACCCGCTCCGCCTGGGTATGCGTGATATTGGCGGGGGGCAGCTCGAACCGTCTCCCCCGCATCAGCTCGGCGA
>CAZTMY010000336.1:0-2520 GCA_964614895.1 uncultured Anaerolineales bacterium | reverse complement strand
AGGTCCACATGCTCACGCATGAGGCCTTTAACGCCCTTCTCAAGACGCTGGAAGAGCCCCCGCCACACGTCATCTTTATCCTGTGCACGACAGAGCCACATCGCCTCCCCGACACGGTTCTTTCGCGTTGCCAGCGCTTTGACTTTCGCCGAGGGTCAGTGGCTGCCATTTCCACCAAGCTCCGGCGGATCTGCGAGCAAGAGAATATCGCTATCTCGGATCGAGCGTTGATGATGATCGCGCGCCGGGCTACTGGCAGCTTCCGAGATGCTGAGAGCCTGTTGGATCAGCTATCGTCGTATGGCATGGAGGAGATCACCGAGACTCAGGTGCAGGCCGTTCTCGGCACTGTGGAGACCGACCTTATCCTGTCTCTGGTCGCCGCGCTGGTGCGAGGCGATACGGGGGCTGGGCTGGCGGACATCGCCAGCGCCATGGATCAGGGAGCGGAGCCTCGCCAGCTACTTTCCGAAGTCGTGGATGTGCTGCGGGTGTTGATGCTCATGCTGGCTGGGCGTGGCGATGATTCCGTGACGCTTTCGGAGCAGGATCGCGCACAGTTGGAGAGGCTCGTGTCTGCGGGAGAGGCGGAGCTCGCGCATGTAGTTGCTTCTCTCCGTCGTTTCATCGAGGCGGGCTCGCAGCTCCGGACAGCGCCTCGTCCGGAGCTGCCCATCGAGCTGGCGTTCGTGGAATCTGTGTTGGCGTTGGACCGGCGGGCGGCCGATGAGGGCCGGGAGGGGCCACAGGGGGGCGTTGCTCGGACCATAGAGACACGTGGTCAGGGAATGGTAGGGAGGCAGTCTGCGCCTCACCAGCGAGGCGGCACAAACGCGAACGGTGCCACCGGCCGGTCGCCAGAGCACTTGGTGAGCGAGGCGCAGAAGGCGAGTCCGTACGCGGCTCGAGGAGCGTCGCCGACAGCGAGTGCCCAAGTTGCGGAGAGAGGTTTCGCCCCATCGCCGGTGGAGCAGACGACGTCTGAGTGGACCTTGGAGTGGGTGCAAGGCAATTGGGGGCGTGTGTTGACCAAAGCCAACGCCCATGACCCCAAGGTGGGAGCTCTGTTGCAATTGGCGGTGCCCGTGCGCGTGAATGGGCAGCGGGTGACGCTCGGATGTGGCGGCGAGTTCCATCGCAAGCAGCTATCGGACGACAAGAAGCGCCGGTATGTGGAGAGCCTCCTGGGCGATGTGCTTGGCAGCACGTGCCACATCACGTGTGTTACGGATCCAGGGGCGGTCGCGAGCTTTGTGCAGGGAGCGCGAGAAACGGGGCCAGGCCGGGCGCGAGAGAATGGCAGTCTGTTCGCCAGTGATGCCGGCAAGCCGCACGCAAGCGCGAGGCTTCGCAACCATCCTACCATCAAGGAGCTTGAGCGTCGGGGAGGCTTGGTTCAAGAGGTCCGCGTGGTACCATCTGAGGAAACGGAGGACTAGCGTGGCAAGCAAGGGAAAGCGTAGGTTCCAGCGTGGGGGAGCGCCTCAAGGCGATATCATGAAGCAGCTAGCCGAGCTACAGAATCAGATGGTTGAGGCCCAGGCTTCGCTAGAGGAAGAGATTGTGACGGCTACAGTCGGTGGCGGGGCCGTCACAGTGGAGATGACGGGGTCGCAGGAGATCAAGAGCATCACGATTGCGCCGGAGGTAGTTGATCCTGAGGATGTAGAGATGCTGCAGGATCTGATCTTGGCTGCCTTCAAGGAAGCGCAACAGAAGGCGCAAGAGTTGGTCACCGATCGGATGGGGCCTCTCACGAGCGGGCTTGATGTGCCCGGGCTGCTCTGATGGCTGGTGGTGCCAAAGCCATCGATCGTCTAGTGGAGGCGTTCTCGCGGTTGCCAGGGATCGGGGCCAAGACTGCGTCACGTCTGACGTACTATTTGCTACGCGCTGACGAGAATGAGGCCCTATCACTGGCGGAAGCCTTGACGGCCCTGCGCCGAGATACGGTGCGCTGTTCGTTATGCTGTAATATCAGCGAGACGGATCCGTGCGACATATGCTCGGATGTCTCTCGCGAGGCCGGGGTGATCTGCGTGGTGGAGGAGCCTCTGGACGTGGCTGCCATCGAGAGGACGGGGCAGTACCGCGGCCGTTTCCATGTGCTGCATGGCCACATCTCGCCCATGGACCGCATTGGCCCAGATGATCTCTGTATTGATGAGCTGATGCAACGGGTGAGCGAGGGCAATGTGCGTGAGGTGATTCTCGCAACCAATCCCACGATGGAGGGCGATGCTACGGCGCGCTATCTTGCGGACCGGCTTCGGCCGCTAGGGGTGATGGTATCGCGGTTGGCCTTGGGCTTGCCGCGCGGTGGCGATCTTGAGTACGCGGATGAGGTCACGCTTGCCGAGGCGTTGGCAGGGAGACATCCGCTACAGTAGAAAGAAGCCGGTTTCCTGGTGGGTGCGCACGGGCTGCATCCTCGCTCCCATCCGGTTCATAGCGTAGAGTGTCCGGTAGGCCAAGTCTGCCATAATCGCTGCTCCTCCTGGTGGAGTATGCCGTACCCTC
>CAZTMY010000335.1:0-2558 GCA_964614895.1 uncultured Anaerolineales bacterium | reverse complement strand
CACTGCATCCTCCAGGGCGCTCTCCAGAGGGTCAATGTTGTCCACGACGATTACGTCGATGGAGTCCGGGAGGCTCTGGATGAGCTGGAGCATATAGCCGTAGAGCTCCCTGGGCGGAGCGGTGATCCCCATTCACGGCGTGCAATACTCGTCCGTCAGCAAGGGCGAATCGCTGCCAGACACCATTCGCACGCTCGAGTGCTATGCCGATATCATCGTCCTGCGCCACCCGGAGGTAGGTGCCTCTGAAATCGCCGCCCGCTATGCCACCAAGCCCATCATCTCGGCTGGCGATGGCGTCGGCGAGCATCCCACCCAGGGCCTGTTGGATCTCTACACCATCTATTCCGAGCTCGGTACGCTGGACGGCCTCCAGATCGCCATGGTGGGCGATCTCAAGAACGGCCGTACCGTGCACTCGCTGGCGCGGCTCCTGGAGCTCTATGATGTTTGCATGACCTTCGTGTCGCCAGAGATCCTGCGCCTTCCCGAGGACCTCAAGGACGAGATCACCTCGGCGGGACGCACCGTCGACGAGACCGAGCGCGTCGAGGACGTCATCGAGCAGGCCGACATCATCTATGTCACGCGCGTGCAGAAGGAGCGCTTTGACGACCTACGCACCTACGAGGCCGTCAAAGATTACTATGAGATCACACCCGCGCTGATGGCGCGCGCCAAGGACAAGATGGCTCTCATGCACCCACTGCCGCGCGTCGGCGAGATCCACTATGACGTGGACGACGATCCCCGCGCCGCCTACTTTCGCCAGGTCGAGAATGGCCTCTATGTGCGCATGGCGCTGCTGGCCGCCGTGCTTGGGAAGGCGTAATCCATGACCAACTTCTGGGACAAGCTCGCTGCCCGCGTGCTTCGGGCCAACTCGCTGCTCTGCGTGGGGCTGGACCCGCACCCTGGCCGGCGGCCCGACCGCTACCCCAGCGAGGCCGCTTTTCTCACCGAGATCGTCCGCGCCACCGCGCCATATGCCGCCGCCTACAAGCCGAACTTGGCCTTCTACGAGGCGATGGGGCCAGCCGGCGCCGAGACGCTGGCGGAGATCCTCCGTAGCATCCCGCCCGACATTCCCGTCATCCTGGACGCCAAGCGCTCCGACATCGCCTCCACCGCCACCGCCTATGCCCAGGCCGCCTTTGACATCTGGGACGCTGATGCCGTCACCGTGAACCCCTACCTCGGTGCCGATGGCATCGCGCCCTTTGCCACATACGAGGATCGCGGCGTATTCCTGCTCTGCCGTACCTCCAACCCCTCGGCCGGTGAGCTGCAAGACTGGGATCATCACGGCCAGCCGCTCTACCTCCACGTAGCCAAGCTGGCCCAGGAGCGATGGTTCGCCGGACGTGCCTACGGCCTCGTCGCCGGAGCCACCTATCCTGATGTCATGGTGGACATCCGTCGCACCGCACCCGACGCCTGGCTGCTGGTGCCCGGCGTGGGCGCACAGGGCGGGGATATCGTCGCCACACTGCGCGCGGGCCTGCGCGCCGATGGCACAGGTGTGCTCATCAACGCTTCGCGCAGCATCTGCTACGCCGAGGACCCAGCCGCCGCTGCTCGTAGCTTGCGCGCACGCATCAATGCTGCGCGTCAATCTGCAATTGCTGCGCGCGAGGCCATCTCTCTGCGAAAGTCGGCCCGCGATGAGCTGGCTTACGCCCTCTATGAGGCCGATTGCGTCCGCTTTGGTGAGTTCCGGCTCCACTCGGGCGCCCTGTCTCCCGTCTATATCGACCTGCGCCGGCTGGTCAGCCATCCAAACGTCTTGGAGCGCGTGGCCGCCGTCTATGCCGAGCTGTTGGCGCCGCTCTCGTTCGACCGGATCGCCGCCCTGCCCTTTGCCGCCTTGCCCATCGGCACCGCCGTGTCGCTCCAGACCGGCCGTCCGCTGATCTATCCGCGGCCTTCCCGCAAGGACTATGGCACGGGCCAACTCATTGAGGGCGCCTATGCTCCCGGTGAGCGCATCGTTATCCTCGACGATCTCATCACCACCGGCGGCAGCAAGATCGAAGCGCTGGCTCCGCTGCGAGACGAGGGCCTCATCGTCGAGGACGTCGTCGTGCTGCTGGACCGCGAACAGGGCGGGCGCGCCGACCTCGCCGCCCATGGGATCCGGCTACACGCCGCCCTGACCCTGCGGGACGTCACCGCCTCCCTGGAACGGCAGGGGCTCATCTCGTCCGAGCAGGCCCGGCGCGTCCGCGACTATTTGGGGACGGCATGACCCACGACCTGAGCGTGAGCCTCTGCGGGGTATCCCTGCCCCGCCCGCTGGTGTTGGCCTCAGGCATCTGGGGCTGCGCAGCCGCTACGTTGGTCCGCGCAGCGCGAGCCGGCGCCGGCGCCGTAACCGCCAAGTCCTGCAGCCTGGAGCCACGCATCGGCCACCCCAACCCCACCGTGCTGCCTTGGGACCACGGCCTCATCAACGCCGTCGGACTCACCAACCCCGGTGCCGCCGAGGAGCGCCACGTTCTGGGAGAGACCCGCGCCGCGCTGCGACCTCTGGGCGTGGCGCTGATCGCCTCGGTTTT
>CAZTMY010000334.1:0-2564 GCA_964614895.1 uncultured Anaerolineales bacterium | reverse complement strand
ACCGCTGTCTTTGACCTCCAGGACCTTGGTGAGGACCTCACCCAGGAGCCTGACAAAAGCGAGCCGGCTTATTATTTCCGGCCGTACAAGACCATTCTGGTGCGCACTGTGCGGGATGGTGGTGAGAGCTTCTATGTGCGGGGTGATCATCGAGATACCTTGCCTGCCCTGTATGGGCATATCCGCGGCGCTTTGGCAGAGGCGTAGGGAAGCGCGACTATGCTGAGCATCGATCGTCTAGGCGAGATCCTCGGTCGAATGCCACACATACGTATTCTGTTGGTGGGTGATCTATTCCTCGATCGCTATCTGGAGATCGATCGCTCGTTAGCCGAGGTCTCGCTGGAAACAGGCCTAGAGGCGCACCAGGTGACCCAGGTGCGTGCCAGCCCCGGCGCGGGCGGCAACGTGATAGCCAATCTGCGCGCCTTGGGCGTGCAAGTCAGTGTGGTGAGCATCATCGGCGATGATGGCGAAGGATACGTCTTGAGACGCTGCCTCGCCGACCTTGATGTAGACATGGGTGGGCTGATCAGCGCGCCTGACAGGGTTACGCCCACATACACCAAGCCCATGATGCACGAGTTGGACGGGAGCGTCCACGAGCTATCGCGACTGGATATCTGTAACCGAACGCCTACGCCGCCTCACCTGGAGCAAATCACCATAGACGCGCTGCGTGAGCTTGTTCCGAGCGTGGATGGCATCCTGGTGGCCGACCAAGTGTCTGCCCCCGAGGTCGGGGTGGTGACAACGCGTGTGCGAGAGGCGCTTCAAGAGGAGGCCCACGCGAATCCGACCAAGCCCCATATCGTGGATTCGCGGATGCGCATTGGATTCTTCCGGCATCTCATTCTCAAGCCGAACGCGGCTGAGGCTTTGCGCGCACTAGATTGGGAGGCGAAAGAAACGATCCCTTTGGAGCAAGCTGGTGCGGCCGGCATCGCCTTGGCACGGAGAGCAGGGCGCATCGTGTTTGTGACTGTGGGTAATCGCGGCATTCTAGTGTGTGATGAGAGGCATGCAGAGCAGGTGCCGGCGATAGCCGTCAAGGGCGAGATCGACGTGGTGGGAGCCGGCGACACAACCATCGCCGCTATCCTGGCTTCCTTGTGCGCCGGCGCGACAACCCTGGAGGCTGCAGAGATAGGCAACCTGGCAGCTTCGATTACCATCCAGCAAATTGGCACGACGGGCACTGCCTCGGCAGAAGAGATCCTCGGCGCCTGGCGGGCCACCCAACCCTAGTCATCCACCAGCCCAGGGATGATCTCGCGTTCGCCGAGGATGGGTAGCGGCTTCAGGATGTTCAGATCCCACCAAGCGACCCAGGTTGCTACCACCTCGCGCAGGCGGTAGCGCCGGATGTACAGATAGGGTCTCTTGTCTGCTGGCACGCCTACGGCGTCGATTCCGAGCTGGTTGGCGGTGTACAAAGCGCGGTCGAGGTGAAATGCCTGGGTTACCAGAATGGCCTCGTTCACGCCAAAGATATGGCGTGCCCGGTAGCAACTGTCATAGGTTCTGCGACCAGCATAATCGAGCACCACGGCGTCGGATGGCACGCCAGACGCGACGGCATACTCTAGCATGGCCTGGGGCTCGTTATAGTCGGACCGGGAATTGTCGCCACTCATCAGCAGGATGCGCACCTTGCCGGCATGGTAGAGCTCTGCGGCGGTGCGCACGCGATCGGCCAGCACTGGCGTGGGCGAGCCATCCGCCCACAGCCCAGCGCCAAACACCAGCGCGACGCTGCGAGGGGGCACATCAGCGACGGCATACGCGCGTCCTTCGTAGCGTCGATGCGTCCAGCCTCGTAGAGCCAAAGGCCATGTGACCAAGGCCGTGATCACCAACGCTATGCCGATGAACGCTATTATACATACATGCCGCATACCCACGCCCCTGACCGAGCCTGCCGTCATTCTATCTCCCTTGTAGCTATCCAGGCCCTCCGCTGTTGGCATGTCTCATAGACTACTTACCAAAGGCCAGGGTTCCCCATGTGGGAACGTACCTATCGGGACCCATGAGTGTTCGCATAGTAGCAAGGAAAGGGGGACTAGGCAATGACCGATCCGGCCAGAGGTCGCTACTTCGAGGATATGAGCGTCGGCGATGTGGTCACCAGCCCGGCGCGCACGGTAACTGAGGCCGATGTGACGCTCTTTGCCGGGCTCTCTGGCGACTATAACCCACTCCATACGGATGCCGTCCACGCGGAGACGACGCCGTTCGGCCAGCGTATCGCGCATGGTCTGCTGGGCCTATCGATAGCTTCTGGGTTGGTGGCGAGAGCCGGCGTCACGGATGCCAACGTGCTCGCTTTTATGGGGCTGACGTGGAAGTTCCGCCAGCCGGTCTTTATTGGGGATACGATCCGCGTCTGCACAAAAGTCACGCGGACACGGGCCATGCCCAGCGCGGGTGCGGGCATCGTGGACCTGGATGTGACGGTCCTCAACCAGAACGACCAGGTTGTCCAGGAGGGCGAATGGCGTCTGATGCTGCGCGCCCGCGGTGCGACTGAGGATCAGGGCTAGTTGTCTCGTCCCGTCACC
>CAZTMY010000333.1:0-2581 GCA_964614895.1 uncultured Anaerolineales bacterium | reverse complement strand
TGGTAGCCACACAAGCGCGTGGGCTACCCATGTTCACGCCCATCACGGGCGGGACGTGGAGCGCGCTGCGTGAGGCACCGATGGATCTGACCACCTTACGGTCGCACCTGCTCGACCTAAGCCTACCGGGAGAGCTAGCGCCCTACATCGCCGCGATTCAAGCGATCCAACGCAACACGCCAAGCGCAAGCTAGCGCCATGCGGGAGGCCCTTTTTGACCGAATGCCGCATTTTTGCTAGGATGACTGTGGAAACTGGGAAGCATAGATGCCCCCATATCCGGCTGCGGCGGCGGGTTGGGGGTTCCTTTTTATGAGCGTAGCGTGAGCTCTATAAGGAGCCAGGAGCATGCGGATTGGCATTGATGCCCGCCTGACGCACTATCAAGCAGCGGGCATCAGTCGTTACACACTGCAACTCATCAAAGCGCTAGCCACACTGCAAAGCAGCGATGTCTTTACCGTACTGCAAAGTTGCCACACGCGACAGCCTCTGGTCACAGAGGATCGATTTGAGACACGACGCCTTCTCACGCCTTCGCACCACCGCCTGGAGCAGCTCACCTTGCCCTTGGAGGTCTCGTTGCTCAAGCTGGATCTGCTCCATAGCCCTGATTTCATCCCGCCATTCCGGGTCAAGTGCAAGTCTGTAATCACCATTCACGACTTGAACTTTATGCTGTACCCCCATTTCATGACCAAGGAATCGGCGCGCTATTATGGCCAAATCGATGAGGCCGTGCGTCGGGCGGATGCCATCATCGCGGTATCGAATGCCACCAAGCGCGACACGGTACGGCTCCTAGGCGTTGACGAGAAACGCATCACCGTGATCTATGAGGCGGCCAGCTCGTACTTCCAGCCAATGGATCGCGAGGAAGCCAAGCGACGCATCGCCCAACGCTTTGGCATAGGAGCCGATTTCATCCTGTTTGTGAGCACCATTGAGCCTCGCAAGAACATCCCCAACCTGGTCCGAGCGTATCGCTTACTGCTAGACGAGTACAATAGCGACGCGACACTTGTTTTGGCGGGCGCCAAAGGCTGGCTGTTCGAGGATGTGTTTCAGCTCGTGCGCGAGCTTGATCTGGATAATCGGGTCCGCTTTCTCGGGCGTGTGGCCACCGAGGAGCTACTCTGGCTCTACAATGCCGCTCGCGTGCTGGTGGCGCCATCCTTCTACGAGGGCTTTGGTTTGACCCCGCTAGAGGCCATGGCGTGCGGAACACCGGTGGTGGTCTCTGACGTTTCATCCCTGCCCGAGATCGTAACTGACGCGGGCCTGACCGCCCCACCAGACGATCCAGAGGCTATCGCCGCTGCCATTTGGCGCCTGCTGAATGACACAGCACTATGGAACAGCTTGGCGGCCAAGGGGCTCAAGCGCGCGGCTTGCTTTTCCTGGGACAAGGCCGCTCAGCAGACGCTGGCGCTCTACCATAGCGTGGCCTAGCCACGCGGAGGAGACGCCATGGGCATCGCTGCCAAGCGCATCTTGTACCTCACCTCAGAGCTGCCCTATCCCCCAGAGCAAGGCGGCTCGCTACGCAGCTATCACCTCATCCGATATGCCGCAACCCACCACGCGGTGAGCCTGCTCAGCTTTGCTGAGCGTCCCCGCGAGACAGATCCCTTGGAGAAGGTCTGCGAGCGCGTGTTGACGGTCCCCACGCCACACCGTAGCACCACTGACCGCCTACGCACGCTCTTGCTCTCACTTCGGCCAGATATGGCCGACCGCTTGGCCTCGCCCACCTATGCTCAGGCGCTGCACCACACGGTGACGACCTATCCCTTTGACTATGTGCAGGCGCAGAGCATCGAGATGGCACCCTATGGGTTGATGGTACAGGACTGGCTCGGTGATGAGGGGCCCAAGTTGATCTTCGACGACTTTAACGCCGAGTACCTGCTACAACGGCGCGCCCTTCAGGCGGATAGTCGCGATCCTCGGCGCTGGCCCAATGCCCTGTACTCGATTCTGCAATGGCAACGCTTACGCCGCTTTGAGCGTGAGGTCTGCCAACGAGCTCACCAGGTGATCGCCGTCTCGGATGCCGACGCCGCCGCTCTGCGTCGGCTGGACCCAGACCTTTCTCCCGTTGTGATCCCGAACGGCGTGGAAACCGCCCGCTACCGCGAGCTCCCCGCGCCTCCTGAGAACATGCGAGATCCTGTTGTGCTGTTCACGGGCAAGATGGATTTTCGCCCGAACGTGGACGCCGTACTTTGGTTCCACCGCCAGGTTTGGCCGCGCGTCCGCAAAGCGCACCCAGCAACCCGTTTCTACGTGGTAGGCAAGCATCCCCATCCTCGCCTGGAGCCACTCGTCCAAGATCCGACGGTGGTCGTCACGGGCTATGTGCCCGACGTCCGCCCCTACATGGCAGGAGCGACACTCTTTGTGGTGCCCATGCGCATGGGCGGTGGAACCCGGCTAAAGCTCCTGGAGGCGATGGCAGCAGGATTGGCTATCGTCTCTACCTCCATGGGCGCGGAGGGAGTGGACGTGGCGCACCAGGAGCATCTGTTGCTGGCGGACACCCCCCAAGCGTACGCTGAGGCCGTATCTGAGTTGCTAG
>CAZTMY010000332.1:0-2601 GCA_964614895.1 uncultured Anaerolineales bacterium | reverse complement strand
CACCCGAAACTCGCCAAAGCCAATCTCGACGCCCGGGGTGTCGAACGAGCCAGCCACTAGGCCAACGTCGCCATCGGAGAAGCTGTCGTCCTTGGCCTTGTCCAGAAAGTGACCGTTGACGCTAAACCCGAACCGGCCGTCGCGCATCTCCACCGAGATGATGTTGGTCGCGTAGCCCTGCAGGATCAGCTCCGACTCGGTCCACGGGATGATCTCGATCCACTCATCGTCGACATATTTCCCAAAGCGATAGTAGCCATCACTGGAGATCTCGAACCGATAGAAATTGAGCTCATCCTGGTACCCAAAGACGACGCCAAAGCCGTTGTCGTCAGGGCCGCTCAGCTTGGTGGCGTTTACCGTGATTAGAATCTCGTCCTCGAACCACTGGTTGGCGTTCCCCCAGGTCATCCAGTTGCTCTTGTCGATGCGGATGACATAGCGCCCGTCCTGGTAGCCGACGGATTGATCGTCGCCGCCAGAGTCGTCCCAGCCGCTGCTCGGATCCTGAAAATCGTCGCTGTAGAGCAGCTCGCCGCGCTCCGGTTGCACGACCACCGTCACCTCCGCTGGCCCCGGCGTTCCCAACTCGTTGACGACGGAGGATAGCCGATGGGTGATGCCACCGGCGCTGGCCACCAGCAAAATAACGACGACGATCACAGCGAGGATCACCGCGCAGCCGCAACCCAGCACCCAATAGAGCGTCTTGTTGCCGCCCTTTTTTGGCTCCTGGGGAGGCATGGGTGGCCGCGGCGCCACGGGACCACCGCGTCCGCCCAAGGGCGGGGCGCCCCCCGCGTTGCCACGCGCCCCACTGGGCGGAGGTGGTGGCGGGGGCGTCGGTCGCGATGGCTGGGGCTGCCCAGCTCCCTGCGAGCTGCCTCCTGACGAGGCTGCGGGACGCAGTCCACCGCCTGTTGGCGGAGGAGGCGGCGCGGGCTCGCCGGCGAACGCGTCGCCTACCACGGTCTGCTCGCCGGCTTTCGCATCTTCCGGCAAGCTGTCCACGCGCTGGCCGCAGCTTGGGCAGAAGGCGGCTCCCTCATCCAACGGCGCTCCGCAGTTCACACAGAACTTGTCCGGGGTCATGGTCGTTACTCCTTCTCCAACAGAACGGTGGATCCAAACGCGGCCCTGCAGGAACATCGCGTCCATGATAGCATGGTCAGCCTGAACGCGCCAGTGGCGGCGAGACGCCTGGCCGTCCCAGTTCGCCATGATTGACGCTGCCAGCCGACCAACCTATCATGTCAGCAGATATCGAGCCGAAAGGCATCACCTGGCAGGAGAGCCCGGCCATGCGCATCCGCTGTTTCACGTTGCTGATACTGGCCCTGTGGGCGCTGCTGGTGCCAGCCGCCGTGGCCCAACCCGCGGGAGCCGATCCTTCCAACGTGCCCATCGTGCGGATGCCGCAGCCTCCGGACGAGCCCACCTACGCGCCGGGACGGATCCTGGTCAAGTTTGACCAGGGCGTGACGTTGGCGGCGGCGTCCGACATCCGCGCCCGCCTCGACGCTACCGTGGCCTGGCGCTCGCAACTCACAAGCGTCGAGCTCTGGCGGGTGCCCGTTGGCCAGGAGATGGCCGCTGTCAAGAGCCTGCGAATGACCCCCGGCGTCGCCTATGCCCACCCTGACTGGATTGTGTACGTCCTGGATGCCATACCCAACGACGAATACTATGCCACGTTCCAATGGAACCTGCCCCTCATCGGCCTGCCCGCTGCCTGGGATATCACCACCGGCCTGGCCCCAGCCAGCGAGGTGACCGTCGCCGTGCTGGATACCGGTGTCGACCTGACCCACGAGGACCTAGAAGGCAAGCTCGTGGCCGGCTATGATTTTGTGAATGACGATAGCGACCCCACCGACGATCACGGCCACGGCACGCATGTGGCCGGCATCGCGGTGGCAGAGACGAATAACGGAATCGGCATCGCCGGCGTCTCCTGGGGCGCCAAGATCATGCCGCTAAAAGTGCTGAACGCCGCCGGCTCGGGCGATCTTTCTGACGTGGCTGCCGGCATCGAGTGGGCCGTGAACAACGGCGCGGATGTTATCAACATGAGCCTGGGCGCCGTCTATGATCCGACCCACCCCGAAGACTATGCAGCGCTGCAAGATGCTTTGGACTATGCTTACAGCCACAACGCCGTGTCGGTGGCCGCCATGGGAAACTGCTATCCCGATTCCTCGCCGCCATGTGACCCCACTACCCCAATGGCCCCCGCCGCTCTGGATCACGTCATCGCCGTGGCCGCCACCGGCCCCACGGACGTGCGCGCTGTCTATAGCATGGTCGGCCCTCATTGCGATCTAGCGGCACCGGGCGGGGATGAGGCGCTGCAAGGCAACAGCGGCGACATGATCTACAGCACTTACCCATCGGGCTATGTCTTTATGGAGGGTACATCTATGGCGGCGCCGCACGTGGCTGGGGCGGCGGCGCTGATGATGTCCCTGGAACCGATGTTAGCCCCCGGTCTGCAGATCACGCCCGGCCTTGTCGAGCTCCACCTCCAGGCTGGCGCCCACGACCTAGGCGCCCCCGGCCACGACGACTATTATGGCGCCGGACGCCTGGACGTGGAACGCT
>CAZTMY010000331.1:0-2625 GCA_964614895.1 uncultured Anaerolineales bacterium | reverse complement strand
CGGACGAGTTTCTGGTCTCGGGTGAGTCGCTGGTGCGCAACCTGCGCCTGGGTCGCCAGGTGGCGCGCTCCCTCGGCGGCACGCCAAGCTGCGCCGGCTTTACCTGTGACATCTTTGGGCACAACAGCCAGTTGCCCCAGATCTATGCCGGGTTCGGCATCGTCGGGGCCTTGATCTGGCGCGGCATCAACACCTGGGACCGGCGCAACCTGCTGTGGGAGGCCGCCGACGGCACGGTGCTCCCCACCTATCGCTTTGGGCGCGTGGGCTATTGCACCTATGCCATCGACGTGCGCGGCTGCCCTAACCAACCGGACAGGCTTGATCCGAATGTCCTCCGGATAAAGCTAGATGAGCTCATCGCCTGGAACGCCGAGTGCTCCGATGTGGACCCGTTGCTGCTCTTTGACGGTTGCGACCACATGGAGTGGGATCGCGAGGCCTACCGCCTGGTCGCCGAGCGCATCGCAGAGGACGCACCGCCCGAGGATGGCTTCCAGATCGTTCACACCAGCTTGGATGACTTTGTGCGGGAGATGGCCGCCCAGGCCGACCGCATCAAGACGCACGTCGTCGGCGAGCTGCGGGAGCCCGCCCGCTACACCGAAGAACGCGATAACCAATGGCTGATCCCGGGCGTGCTCTCCAGCCGGGTCTGGATCAAGCAGGAGAACGCCGCCTGCGAGACCTTGCTCACCCGTTGGGCCGAGCCGCTGGGCACTTTGGCCCACTATGCCCTTGGGCGCGAGTATCCCCAGGGCTTTTTGGACATAGCCTGGCGTTGGCTATTGCGCAATCATCCGCACGACTCGATCTGCGGCTGCAGTATCGACCAGGTCCACGAGGACATGAAGTTTCGCTTTAGCCAGTGCCGTGGCATCGCCGAGGAGATTGTGCGCGACACGACTGGCCGCCTCGCCGCCAACATCGGCGCGCCAGTGGACGAGGACACGCTGCGCGTGACGCTGTTCAACGGTGCCCAAGTTCCAGTGGACGAGACCGTTGAGGTCGCCCTGGAGATTCCCACCCAGTGGCCTACCTTTAACGAGTTCTTTGGGTTCGAGCCCCAGCCCGCCTTTCGTATCTATGCCGCCGATGGCCAGGAGGTGCCCTACCAGCGGCTGAGCCAAGCCATGGACCAGTTCACTGGGCGGCTATATGACTGGGGGGCTATCCAAGGCTATCCCACGCACGAGGTGCGCGTGAGCCTGCCAGCGCGGATCCCGGCGTTTGGCTATGCCAGCTACACCGTGCGCCCTGCAGAGGCGCGCGAGCGCACTCGATATCCCGCCGTGCCCGGCCTGGCCACCAGCGAGCGCTCTATGGAGAACGAGTATTTGGCGGTGACCATCGAGAGCAACGGCACCCTCACACTGACCGACAAACGTACTGGGCAGCGTTATGAGCGGCTGCTCACGTTTGAGGACACGGCCGATATCGGCGATGGATGGTACCACGGCATGGCCGTCAACGACGAGACCTATGTCTCCACGGCCTCGCCCAGCGCGGTGGCGCTGGTCCACGATGGCCCTATGCTCACCACCTTCCGCGTGCGCACCACCATGTCGGTGCCCGCGGCGTTTCAGTTTGACAAGATGATCCGGTCCAACGAACGGGCTGATCTCGTCATCGACAGCTTGATTTCACTGCGGCCAGGCGCGGCGCACCTGGAAGTCGAGACCACCGTCCACAACAACGCGCTGGACCACCGGCTGCGGGCGCTGCTGCCCACTGGCGCACAGGCCGACTCTTACCTGGCCGACTCGCCGTACGATGTCGTCGAGCGCCCCATCGCGCTGCGCGCCGACAACCACGAGTACCGCGAGCTGGAGGTGGAGACCAAACCGCAGCGCACCTGGACGGCAGTCGCCGACGCCACGCGAGGCCTGGCGGTGATCAGCGAGGGCCTGCTGGAGACAGCCGTGCGCGATCTGCCCGAGCGCCCGCTGGCGCTGACGTTGTTCCGCGCCACCCGCAAGACCGTGGGCACCACCGGCGAGCCGGGCGGGCAACTGCAAGGATCGCTCCCATTCCGCTACTGGATCGCCCCGCTGGATGGCGAGCCACGCAGCGCCGCCCGCCGCGCAGCCCTGTTCGCCCTGGCGGATCGCTTGGCCTGCGGTGTACGCGCGACCCAGCTCCAGGCCGTGGACGCCCAGCAACTGCGCGATCAAGGCCAGTTGCCAGCCGTTGGAGGTTTGCTGTCCGTCAAGGGCCCAGTGGTAGTCACCGCGGTGGAGATGCGCAACGACGCGCTGGAGATCCGCGCCTTTAACCCGGGCACCGAGGAGGTTACGGCCATCTACAAGCTGGCCGCTAGTAGCGCCTTCCGGGAGGCCCAACCCGTCAACCTGGAGAGCGTCCCCGAAGGGGCCCCGTTACCTGTCGAGAATGGCGGGGTGACGTGCGTGTTCCCGCCCAAGAAGATCGTCACGCTGCGGCTGCAAGCGTAAGGCGCCTTGGACGCTCGCCAGTCCAGTCACATGGGGAACGAAGAGCTTGAGCAAGCGCAGTATGACGCCTACAATGGGCACGCGCAACTGCGCCAGCATACAGACCTTTAGGAGGTACCATGCCACGCCCCAACATCCTTCTGTTCTTTACCGACCAGCAACGCGCCGATAC
>CAZTMY010000330.1:0-2628 GCA_964614895.1 uncultured Anaerolineales bacterium | reverse complement strand
CCTCTCAGCGCCTCTCAGCATAGAGCGCCAGGATCTTGGGAATACCCATCATCTGTAGCCCCAGTACGACCAGCGTCACGCCTTCGATGCGAATCACCGTTGGCAGGACCGGGTCCAGTGCCTGCCCAAGGAGCCCGATCGCAGCTCCAAGCAAAGCGAACACGAGGCAGAACCCCAACACGAACGCAAGGGCATGCGACACGACCGTCCAGCGAGCCGTATGCTCCGAACGCCCGACGGCAACGCCTGAGATGCAGCCCAGATAGAGCGGCACCAGCGGCAACACACACGGCGAGAAGAACGAGACCAGCCCTCCCACAAGGGCCGCAACCACGGAGACGCCCTCAGCTCCCATGGCTATCCAACCGATGTTGGGCGATCGTTGCCTCCGCCTCCGCTTGCACCTCCGTCATACCCTCCTGCAGATATGGATACACCAGCAGAATACAAGCCAAAGCAAAGAGCCCGCCCGTAACCAGACGACTGACTACCGAGCTCGCCCATAGCCCAAACAACTGGCCAAAGCCATCGATGGCCATAGGCGCGCAGAAAGCCACAAAAGCGCCAACACTGATGGGGCGGATGCGCCTCCGAATCGCTGCGAACAGAACCCCCAGCGCGAACATCCCGCCATAGATCGCGACGCACCGCTGACACACCGCCACCTTGAATCCTACAGCTGCGTTGCCAATCCACCGCTGTGGCACAGCGCCCCCGGTGAGCGTTTCGAGTTCCTCCAGCGTGTATGTCCACTGCGGCCCAAAGAGAAAGAAGGACCGCTCTGGCAACTGGTGACACAACGGTCGATAGACTAGGTAGACGAGGTCCGCGCCCCCTATATACCCTGCATGAGCAAGGATAGGCGCTAACAAAGGCAAACCTATGTAGAGTGCGAGCATCGCGTTGGACAGGAACAGCCAGTGCCGTCCTAACCACCGCAGGATCCTAGCCATGGCCCACGTGATCCTCTCAGATGCAACATCACGCGATGCCATCACACCAGCCATGCCAACGATCCCCTTTCCCCCCAAACGATCAGATCACGCCGCTAGGCAAAAACCAAGTCGGCATAACCTAGCATCCGCCAGTGGCGAGCTCGACGCATCCCCTACTTGGCATACTCCACGGCACGTGTCTCGCGGATGACCGTCACCTTGACCTGGCCTGGATACTGCAGACTCTCCTCGATCTTGGCGGCGATGTCTCGCGACAACCGCATGGACTCGACGTCATCGACTTGGTCAGGCTTCACAAGGATGCGCACCTCGCGTCCAGCTTGGATCGCGTATACCTCGTCCACACCCCTGAATTCACTCGCAAGCTCCTCCAAAGCACGAATGCGCTTCACATAGTTCTCAAGCGACTCGCGCCGCGCGCCAGGCCGTGCGCTAGAGATGGCATCCGCCGCCTGCACCAAGACGGCCTCGATGGATCTCTGCTCCATCTCGGCATGATGGCTCCCGATAGCGTTCGCAATCTTTTCCGGGACACCGTAGCGCTTGGCCAGCTCGTAGCCTATGAGCGCGTGGGGGCCGTCCACCTCGTGATCAACCGCCTTGCCTATATCATGCAGCAAACCTGCTACTTTGGCAGCCTGGACGTCAGCACCGAGCTCCGCCGCCATCATCGCCGCCAACTGGGCCGTCTCTATCGAGTGCGCCAGCACGTTCTGGCCGTAGCTCGTGCGATACTTCAGACGGCCCAGGAGCTTGATCACCTCAGAATGCAATCCGTGCACGCCCAGACCCAGGGCAGCCTCCTCGCCTGCCTCGCGGATAGCCGTCTGCACCTCCTCTTGAGCTTTTTCGACCATCTTTTCAATGCGCGCGGGATGAATGCGGCCGTCAGCTATGAGACGACTAAGAGCAATGCGCGCCACTTCACGACGCACTGGGTCAAAACTCGAGAGCACCACGGCCTCGGGGGTATCATCGATGATGAGATCGACCCCCGTCAGCCCCTCGATGGCGCGAATGTTACGCCCACCTCGACCAATGATGCGCCCCTTCATATCGTCACTGGGCAGCTCAACGCTAGAGACCGTGGTCTCTGCCACCTGATCCGAGGCGACACGTTGAATCGCCGTCGTGATGATCTCTCGTGCGCGCCGCTCTGCCTCTTCTGCGGCCTCGGCCTCAACCTGCCTCACGACGCGAGCGGCGTCAGCGCGCGCCTCTCGCTCGATCTCCATAAGCAGCACCTCACGAGCCTCATCCTGGCTCATAGCGGCAATACGCTCTAACTCACTCATGCGGGACTCCCAGACCTTATCGAGCTCGGACTGTCGTCGGTCCAGCGATTTGCGCTGCTCCTCCAATTTGCGCTCTCGCGCTTCCATCGCATCCATGCGATTGTCCAGGTTGTCCCGACGCTTTCGGAGTTGGTTCTCCTGATGCACGATCTCTTGCAGGCGCTGCTTGTTCTCAGCCTCAGCTTCGCTGATAAGCTTAAGCGCCTTGTCACGCGCCTCCAGTTCGATTTCCATGGCCTTGGTGCGCGCTTCTGCAAGGCGCTTCTCGGCTTCCTCCTCCATGTCTGTAACCCTGCGGCCGGCGAGCTTGGTTCGGGCATAGTAGCCCAGCAAATATGCCGCCACGCCCACGATGCCAGCAATGATCCATCCCAGCC
>CAZTMY010000329.1:0-2637 GCA_964614895.1 uncultured Anaerolineales bacterium | reverse complement strand
TGGGCCCGCGCCCGACGCGCCGGTTGTGTGGGAGCCACAGCTGTCAGATCCCGCCCCGTACAATCAGCATTTGGTGATGCAGGGTTATCTGGGTAGCTTGGAGCACTTCACGACGCATCTTTTGCGCGGCCAGCCGCCGCGTCATGGCAATGTAGTGGACTTGCTTCACATGATGCTCGTCCTGGACAAGATCCAGGAGGGCCCCCAGCGCACTTGGCTCAGCCTTTACTAGCAGCCTACTCGGGCTAGAGGGAGAATCGTGGGGCGATCGATACCGATTGGCATTTGCGTCAGCCCGGACGCCCTGAACGAGCTAGCGCCCGGATTCGACTATGTGGAGATCTCGGCGGCCGCGACGCTTGCCGGGCAGGATCCAACGCCGGATGCAGTGGACCTGGACGCGCTGGTCGCTCTGCAGCCGGCTGTGCGTGCATTCAACTGCTTCGTACCTAGCGCCATCAAGACCGTCGGGCCCAACGTGGCGCGCGATCAGGTGGAGGCCTACGTGGCCACGACCATCCGTCGCGCGGCCGCGGTGGGGGCAGATCTGATCGTGTTCGGGAGCGGGGGATCGCGGCGCGTGCCCGAAGGGTACGCTCGGTCGGCGGCTTGGGACCAGCTAGTATGGTTCCTGGGGTATTGTGCCGACCATGCGGAGCAACATGGACTGACCATCGTCATCGAGCCGCTGAACACAAACGAGTGCAACATTCTGAACACCTACACCGAAAGTGTAGAGATGGCGCGTGAGGTGAATCGGCCTTCGATCAAGGTGTTGGCCGATACGTGGCACTTTGCTGTGGATGAGGAGCCGTTGGGCGATATCCTCCAGGCACCAGAGTGGCTGGCGCACGTCCATTTGGCGGATAGCCCTGGCCGAGGCCACCCGGGTACGGGTGCGTATCCGTTCGACCGACTGTTTGGGATTCTGCGCGAGATCGGCTACGCAGGGCGGGTGTCCATCGAGTGTGGCTGGCCTGGCGACTTTTGTAGGGATTCGGCGGAGGCGTTGGCCTTCTTGGAGCCTTTGGCGCGATAACGGCCGTCATAACAAAGGGGGGTGGCCCGAGCCAACCCCCTTTTCTGTGTCTAGGACTGGCTAGACTGCCCCGGTGTGGGCTAGCTCGTAGCGCCCTTGTAGCCCTTTGATGGCCGAGGGCGCGTGCGGGAAGTAGAGGCCGCCGAACTGATTGGCTAGACGCCGGGCTTCATCGGGATACTCATCGATCAGGTTGTGCTGCTCGTGGGGATCATCCAGCAGATGGTAGAGCTCGTCTGGCTCGCCCTCGGGACGCCGGATGTAGCTCCATACCCGATCGCGGATGCAGCGATCCTCGGCGCCATGGTACCCAGAGATTACCGCATCGCGAATGCTTTCCACCTTGCCGTGTATCAACGGCAAGAGGCTCTGGCCCGGGAGAGCGTCTCGGTTGTTGCCCATTCCCACAATCTCCAGGAGCGTGGGGAGCACGTCGTGGAAGGATGCCAGCGCATCAGTACGCATGCCCGCATGCGCGCCCCCCGGCAGCTTGAACAGGCAGGGCACCTTTAGGAGCTCGCTGTACATCCGGTCGGGCCCTTTGAGGAACTTGCCATGATCCGCTAGAGGATGGCCGTGATCCGCGAGGAGGATGATGAGCGCGTCGTCGTATAGCCCCAGTGCCTTGAGCTGCTCTAGGAACTGCCCGATGTAGTGATCGACATAGGCACACTCGCCGGCATATAGGCCCCGGATGGAAGCGATCTCCTCTGGTGAAAAATGGGCGTCAGCGGGACCACCTGGTGGCAGCACAAGACGCTTGCCGTGGTAGTTGGGATCAACATAGCGATCAAATTCGGCTGGAGGCGTCCAGGGCTCGTGCGGGTCGAAGGAGTCCAGCCACACGAACAGGGGCTGCTCCCCACGGTTGCGTTCCACCCAGGCGCTCGCCTTTTTGACGAGGCGCGCACAATAGTGATCGTCGGCCGTCTCGAATTCCTCCACGTTCTTGAGGGCGGCCTCGACGATGCGTCGCCATTGCGGCGTATAGGTGTCCTTGACATAGTCCTCGAGGTCGAGCTTGGTTAGAGGCGCGCTGCGATAGGCGTCGTACTCCTGGCCGCGAACCCACTCCCAGGTGCGGAACCCCCGGTGGAAGTTCATATTGGGCTTGAAGTAGTGGTAGCAGTCGGTAAAACAGGCGGTCAGATAGCCGGCTTGCGCAAGCAGCTCGGGGAGGGATCGATCTTCCTTGGTTAGAGGCTGCCATGGCCGATGAACCAACGTCTGTTCGCCCGTCAACCAACACGTGCGGACAGGGATGGTTGGCAGTCCCTCGGGATAGCAGTTGTCGAGGGCCACACTGTCACGCGCTAGGGCGTCCAGATGTGGCGTGTTGGGCGCGGCTTCCGGGTTGTAGAACCGAATGTGGTCCTGTCGAAACGAATCGAGGATCAGGAAAAAGACGTTTGGGGCAGTCATTGGCGATTTCTCCTTTGGTAGCGGGCTCCACGAGGCCAGCGATGCCATGATTCTACCACCGAGCCATCTGCTGCGTCCAGGAGGGTGTTGAGAAATATCCCCCTCAGATTGCTGCCAGCCTTGAAGCCTGGCGCGAGTCGCGATGTCTTGTGGGGAGTGGCGGCCAAGGCCGGGAG
>CAZTMY010000328.1:0-2637 GCA_964614895.1 uncultured Anaerolineales bacterium | reverse complement strand
CGAAGCAAGGGGTTCAGGTGCGGCGCGCGACGCGAGCAGAGGTCACGGTGGTGGCCTGGTTCGCAGAGCAGCATTTCTCTCGGGCTTGGGGCACCGAGGTGCAGGGCGCGGCGGCCGCAGATGATAGCAATCTACCGCTTTTTGCTGCATGGTACGGGGACGAGGTTGTTAGCTTTGCCGTGTATGACACCCTTGGGCACGCCCGGTTTGGGCCTACGGGCACCCGGCCTGATATGCGTCAACGGGGCATCGGAACGGCGCTGCTAAAGCTATGCCTGGAGTCGATGCGGTCGCGCGGTGATCGTCATGCCCAGATCATCTGGGTGGGGCCGATCGGTTTCTATGCGCGCGCAGTGAATGCGCGGATTCACCGCGCGTACTGGAGCTACAGCAAGGACCTAGCCTGAGAGTACCCCAGGGCTGGCGTGTTGACGGAGGAGCGTACGCGTGAGCGTCGGGTATCTGTACGATCCGGCATTCCTTGAGCATGATGCTGGCCCTGGGCATCCCGAGAGCCCCGCGCGTCTTTGTGCGATCCTGGATCGTCTGGAAACCAGTGGGTTGCTTGGGCAGCTCCAGCAAGTGCCCGTCATACCTGCTGACGATGGCGCTATCCTGCGCGTGCACGACCTTGCGCTCTTGGAGCGGCTGCAGCAACTGGCCGAGGCGGGCGGCGGGCGCTTGGACCCCGACACGCGCGTTGGCCCCGGCTCCTATGCGGCGGCCCGGATGGCCGCTGGGGCGGCCGTATGTGGCGCGCGAGCCGTATGGCACGGTGACGTTCAGCGCGCGTTCGCGCTCACGCGGCCACCTGGGCACCATGCGGAACGCGGTCGGGGCATGGGGTTCTGTTTGCTGAACAACGTGGCGATTGCCGGGCACTGGTTACTGGCCCAAGGCGTGGGTCGGATCGCCATTGTGGATCTGGACGCACACCACGGCAACGGGACGGCGGCAGCCTTTGCCGAGGATCCCCGCGTGGCGTATGTGTCTGTCCATCAGTATCCATGGTATCCGTCAACTGGCGACTGGCGTGAGATGGGTAGGGGCGCTGGTAAGGGGACCGAGCTGAACATCCCTCTGCCGGCAGAGAGCGGCGACCACAACTTGCTTCTCGTGATGGACGAGATCATCGGGCCTTCTGTCCGCAGGTTCGCCCCAGAGATGATCTTGGTCTCGATGGGCTACGATGGCCATTGGGCCGATCCGTTGACTTGGCTGCTGTACTCGTTGCGCGGTCTGGAACTGGCCGTGCAAGAGCTCGTGGGCTTGGCCGACGCGCTATGCGGGGGACGGATGCTCTTTACACTCGAGGGCGGCTATGATTTGGATGCCCTCGGATACGGGGTGGCTGGGACCATGGCGACGCTGCTGGGGCAGGACTACCCCGATCCCTTGGGTCCCGCGGATGAGCCTGAGCCCGCCATCGAGGAGCTAGTAGCTGCCCTTACCTCACAACATCCGCTTCTGGCAATGGGTGCCTAGTCTGTCCAGCGCAATGGTGCCCCGTGGCTGCCTGCCGGTGCGGCGCGCTCTATCTTTGACGCTGCCTGTCAGCTATGCCATACTTGTTGATGGGATCTAGGGTATTAGCTCGGAGTGACCTATGCAGACGGAAGATCAAACGACAACGATGTCAGCCGAAGAGGTCCGCAAGGCCATTCGGCGTCTCGAGATCGACGTGGTGAATTACCGCGGCAAGGGTCGTGAGGTCCTGGATCTGCTCGCCCTGCGCGATGAGGTCGAAGGCGCACTGGCAGCTCTGGAGCGCGGTGGCCTGGACATCCGACCCGAGCAAAGTCGTCTAGCCTTTGTGGACGGCAAGCTGGACCGGTATTCTCGCAAACTGCTCCGAGAGATCGGTGGCCCGGGTGCTCTGGCCAAGGCGCGGCAGGAGCGGCAGCCTCCTGCGGATCACTGGTGGTGGTTCCTCGATCAGCGCCTGGCTGACCGGATCAAGCGTTCAGTGCGGCGCACAGTCATCACGGTGGTGGCCATTGTCGTTGTGGTGGGTGGAGGGCTGGTACTGGCGGATCGCTTGTGGGGACTCTCGCCCGAGGAGAGAGAGGCCCATGCCCTCATTATGGACGGGGAGCGAATGATCGCCGAGGGCAACCTGGACGAGGCCATCAAGGCTTACCAGGGTGCGCTGGATCTTACCCCAGAGGATCCTGAGCCCTATCTCTACTTGGGCGTGCTTTATAGAGAGACGGGCCAGGAGGAAAAGGCTGAGGAGAGCTTTGCTGAGGCGCGCCGGATCCTTGGGGATGATGTCGAGTTCTATGTCAGTCTGGCGCAAGTGTACGTCATAACCGGCAAGCCTCAGCGTGTCGTGGAGGCGGCCAACGAAGCATTGGCTCTCGATGATGAGAACGCACGTGCCTACTATGTGCGAGCTACCGGCTATGAGCTGCAGGACGAGATCAGGTTGGCGCTAGAGGATCTGGACCGTGCGGCGGAACTCTCGCGTGGTGTCAATGACACGCTGTACGTCATGGCCAAGACGCGCTATGGAAACCTTCTGGAACGCGCCGCAGCCACGAATCCATAGCGGGACACCGCCGCCAGAGTGAAACCGGCGCGAGCGGTCGCGGGTTTGTGAGCGTCTGGCGCCTATGGTATACTCTCGCTCGTTGT
>CAZTMY010000327.1:0-2660 GCA_964614895.1 uncultured Anaerolineales bacterium | reverse complement strand
TGTCCTAGGCGAGGGGCCCATGAGCCTGTCAGACGTGACGCGGCAGGAGCTGCTCAACCTGGCCCAGCATTTGGCGACCGTAGGCAGCACGCGGGTGCTGCTCAGCTATGCGCGCGTGCCCTCGGATGCCGCGTTGAGTGGCATTGGCGCGCAATGCGTCCAAGTCGGGGGGCTGGCGCCCAACGAGGCCGTGGGGCTGTGGCGCCGATGGCAGTACGCCGAACAGGTGGACGACGCGGATGTCGCGCGGCTGGCGGATCTGCTGGGAGGGAACCCATTGGCGCTTCGCCTGGCTGGCTATCTGGCCAGCTCGTATGGTTTAGAGGCAGCCGAACACGCCCTCGAGGAGGCACTGCCAGGGTTCGCTCACGGCGAGGGCAGGTTGGGCAACCAGGGCCTACATGCCGCCATGGAGGCTTTGCTGCAGCAGATCCCAGCGACCTACAGTAAGGCATTGATGTCCATGGGGGTTTTTGTCCAGGGCTTTGTGGCCAACTTGCCAGCCCGGGTGGGAGATGTCCCGGACAGCACATGGGCGGAAGCCCTTGGCGTGCTAGTGCGCTCAGGTCTAGCCCACACCGAACCGATCATGGGCCTAAAGGTCCCGTATGTAAGGGTGCATAGCGCGCTCCTGGCCCACCTGGCTCGACGCCTAGATCAGGCGCAAGCCATGAGGCTGCGGAGCCGTTATGCTGGCAACTATGCCGGTCTCATCAAATGGATGACAACGAACCGAGAGCGGGCATCCGAGGCAGTCACCAGCCTACGTCGATTCGAGATGCCCAACCTGCGGCACATCCTGCCCATTCTGATCGCTAGCGGCGAGATGCGCATGGCGCGCGAGTTCACACAGGGCATGGCTGATCTGTTACAGGAGGATGGTCTGCAACAGGAAGCTGGCCTTGTCCGAGATGCAGTCGGTCGAGCCATCTCCCAGCTTCTGCAGCAACAGCAGCCCCTATCACGACCGGCAGTGCATCTGCTCATTGACGAGGCGGATAACCTGATGGAGAGAGGCCACTATGGTGAGGCTGGCCTGCTGTTGCACCAAGTCTGCGATCGGTTCCGCGACGAGAAGGGGATCTCCTATAGTGGGGTGACCGTCACCTTTGATCATGCCAAGGCCTGTCGCAGGCTGGGCCACGCGCTGATAGCGCTTCGCCAAACCGATCTTGCCTTGGCCCCCTTGGTTCAAACGGAGGTACTGCTTGACAAGCTGGCTGGACAGGAGGCCATTGGGGAAGAGGTCTTGGAACTCGCGCTAGACTTGGCCCCTCTGTACTTGAGTCATGATCAGGTAGACAAGGCTCAGGCCCTGTGGGAACGTGCCCTACCGCTGGCCGAGGCGGCGGGGCGATTCGAGAATGTCGTGAGAATGCGTCAGCAGCTAGCGGCCCAGGCCCTGGGCGCTGAGGACATAGGTCTGGCCGAGGAGCATCTGCAGGCAGCCCTAGATGCATTGGGCAAGGGTGACGACATGCCTGAAGCGGAGGCGAGCCTTCACGATCAGCTTGCCGCGGTGGCGCTCCGGCGCGGCGATCATGACAGCGCCATCGAATCGCTGAAGCGAGCGGTAGCCTTGTACAGGGATCAGGAGAAGCATCCAGCCGAGGCCGTCGCCCTGGTCAGGCTAAGCGGACTTTTGCGCGAGGAGAGACGCTTCTCCGAAGCCGAGGCCCACTTGGCGCGTGCTGCCGCTCTCTACCAAGAGGCAAACCAGCGTTCTGCTTTGGCGACAGTGGAGCTGGATCTGGCCCAGCTGCTGATGGACCAAGGCAGGTCACCAGAGGCGCGCGTGCACGCAGAGGCGGCCCGGGCAATTCTAGAGGATCGCAAGACCCAGGGGCCAATCTGGCGGGCGTACACCCTATTGGAAGAAATAGAGAGAGCTGCCGGCAACATCGATGACGCTGACCGGCTGCATGCATCTGCCGTCGAGGCCTACGCGGGCTCTGCTTCGGCGCGCCGGATGATCGCGAAGTGGGTGCCGCTGCTAGGTGGCTTGATTCAGACCTGCCGTGGGCAGGCACTCGATAATGACATAGCGGTAGCACTCGAAGAGATGGAGCAGGACCAAGCGTGGCGAGATACGGCCAACGTTCTGTGGCGAGTGCTGGATGGTGAGCGCGGTGACGAGCTTTACCAAGGTCTAGACGTTAGGCAAGCCGTCCTGGTCAAGGCCCTGTTGGCGGGTATTGAAGCGCCCGAGCCTGATGAACAGGGGCATTCCGAGGAAGGTACCCCACGTGCGGAGGATCAGCCACAGCCCAGCGGTAGTGGCATCCCCCGCGATGTCCAGGCTACCATCCGGAGGGTGTTCGTCACCGTGATGCAAGCCGTTCGAGGAGATCCCAATGCCCACTTTGTGGCTGGCATGCTGCTTGGGACATTGCAGCAGCAGGGGAACCCCGAGCCCATGGTCAAGTATGCCCATGCTATGGAGCGCATACTAGCGGGTGAACGCGATCCCGCCCTGGCTCAGGGGTTGCCTAAGGAACTAGCGGAGCCGGTGTGGGCGTTGCTCGGAGCGTTGGCGAAGCAACCTGTGCCGAGAGCGTAGCCAAGATCAAGGCCGCTGGGCATGCCCAATCAGGCAAAAACGTCCCCGAAGGCGTCTCGTTCTGTCATTTGAAAACGTCACCGAGCGGCCGGGCCTCCTC
>CAZTMY010000326.1:0-2661 GCA_964614895.1 uncultured Anaerolineales bacterium | reverse complement strand
CCTGACTCACGGCCCGCGATCGCCCCGCCTCTTCGCCCACAACGATGTCCGTGGAGAGCACTCGATCGCCGCCCTTGGTCTCGAACAACCCGAACTCGACGCACGTCACTGGCAGCCCCACGCGCCTGATATAGCTGGCGGTGGCGCGCAGCGGCGGCGTCACGTCTTCGGCGACGATCACCACCCGCTGCTCCTTGTTGAACGCCACGCCTCCGCCCTCCACCCCGAACGCCTCGGCGTAAGCGTCCTGCAGCGAGAGGCCCACATCACCCTGGTACTGCGAGTAGAGCTCTTCCAGCGCGCCATAGTCCAACGCCGATACATAGGCCGCATACTCTAGGGCCTGCGCCAACACCTCTCGCGGTGTGCGCCCCCGCTTGAGCTCCACCACCACCACGTTGCCGTCCTTGTCCACGCCCAGGAGGTCCATGGTCGAGCCCCACTCGGTGGACACCTGCCGCCCGATCAACAGCACGTCGCTGTCCTCCAAGAGCGCCTGCGGGTTGGCCTCCAACCAATCCTCCAGGACACGCTCGTGCTGCTCTGCGCCGAAATCCTGGGCCTTGTATTCCACAAAGCTCCCTTCCTCATCCACCGCATACAGTCGCATGAGATCCTCCTACGTGCCGTCAGACCGACAACACCCTACAATGCCGCGTTATCTCGACTTTGGTATCGGGGCATCGAGCTTACTGTAGCGACATTCTAGCGCCATCTCCTCGCCCGTCAACGCCCCAGCCCGCGTCTGGCCCTCTCATGCCATCCGGCCTACAATAACCTAGAGCCCTAGCCAGAAATGAGCGCCCCTATGCACGCCATCGTCCGCCAAGTCGTCGCCAGCCCTATCAGCGGCCTGCGCTACCAGGCCCTGCGGGATCTGCTGGACCTGGACCCCCTCAACCGGCGGATGCGCGCCCTGGCCCGCGTCGTGCAGACCTCGCCCGAGGCCCAAGCTCTGCTGGCCCAACGCGACGATGCCTCTGGTGTCGAGCCCGGCTTGGCCGCCCTATGGCGCCTGGACGAGCTGGCCAACCTCGGCTGCGAGCCCGGCGATGCTGCCGATCCCACCGCCTTGCTGGATATCGCCCTGGATTGGCTCGGCGCGCCCGCCTACGAGGACGCCATCCGGACCGTGGCCGACCGGCCGAGGTTGCCCGCCGCTCGCGAGGCCAACGCCATCCTGGCCACGCTCCGCCTGGGCATCCCCGATGGCCGCCTGGAGGCCCTGGCCGACCGCCTCTGCCGCCATCAGGCCCCCGACGGTGGCTGGCTGGACGATCCCTCACCCCAGGCAACCCAAACGTCCTTTGCGCACACCCTGGCCGCCCTGGAGGCGTTGGCCTTCTGGAACGCTATGACCGGCGACCCGGCCGCAGGTCGTGCCGCCCATCGCGCCGCGGACCTGCTGCTCCGCCACAAGCTACGCCCGCCCACCGAGACGCCTAACGACGACGCCCCGCGCGAGCCACTGGCATACCCCTACTATGGGCAATACAGCACCCTTCACGCCTTGGAGGTCATGAAGCGCATCGGCTGGCTGGAGCATCCCCACTGCGCGCCGGCCCTGGATTGGCTGGAGGCCAAGCGCCTTCCCGACGGTGGCTGGCCCGCCGAGGTCGCCCACCCATCGCCAGGCGCCACGTCCAGCGCCCACGAGGCGATCTGGGGCGCGCCCGACGCCAACCGTGCCAACCCGTGGGTCACCCTGCGGGCGCTCGCCCTGCTGCGGGGCGCCCAGCGCCTCCCCGAGGATACCCTGGCGCCCAGCGAGGGCGAGCTGACCATCACCTGGGCCGCCCAGGAGGACGATCCCGCCACCGAGTTGGCCTTGGCGCCGCCGTCCTCCCCCAGTCCAGGCACCGACGGCCACCGAGAAGGCACGAGCCCCTCTGCCTCAGCCCGATACGTCTTTCACACGCTGGTGGCGCTCCGTGACGGCGAGCTGGCCGGCGCCCTCGAGCTACAGGACTATCGCCACGTCTCGCTGTGGTGCGTCCAGCCGTGGGAGTACGCCCGCGGTGTCGGTCGCGCCCTGATGGACCGCGCCATCGCTGAGGTGCGGCTACACCGGCCACACCTGGGCCGCCTGACGGCTCACGCTACCCACGCCGACCGCGGCGCCTACGAGACATTGGGCTTTCGCGCTGCATCCGGTCACGCCGACACCGACCGTCAGCCCATGGCGCTGCGTCTAACCAAGTAGCGCGTGCCCAGCCCCGAGCGAAGGCGGCCCATACCAACGCCTGCCTTCTGTCTACATGTGCGAAAAACGCAAGGGGACCGATCATCGAGAGGCGCGGTTTCGTCCCCAGGAGCGATGTTGCCCCCGGCGTGGACAGCGGAGGGGTTCGTACGCGCGGGCTGCGCAGGCGTCTGGGGTACATCCTGACGCAGTGGCGTGAAGAGATCCTCAACTACTTTGATCGCCGCATGACCATTGGTTTTGCCGAAGGAAAGAGCAGCCGGTTCAAGGTCATCCCTCGAACCATGCGCGGCTATCGCAACACGGAGAATACAAGGCTTCGGATGCTGATGACCAACCATCCACCCAGATATGCTGCAGCACCATGCTAGATACTAGTTTGACGTAGAACCCCTAGCCGCTGATTCTTCCTCAAAAGCGGCGGCCCGGGCTATAATAGACGTTAGCACCCCCTGATG
>CAZTMY010000325.1:0-2669 GCA_964614895.1 uncultured Anaerolineales bacterium | reverse complement strand
ACCAGGAGCCACCAGGGCTTGCAGCGTAGGGCACACGAGCGGCAATTGGCGCCCGGGGGTTGCCGTGATGACAGCCAAGACCACACAAAGCGTCTCTCCAACAAGGCTCCCCTTCGCATAGCTGATATATGACCCTCGGCTACCATTTTAGCGGCTGGCGCAGGTGGGTCAAATGTGAGAAGGGCGTTGAAAAACCGACTCTCAGATTGCTGCCAGCCTTGAAGCCTAGCGCGAGTCGCGATATGTTGTGAGGAGTGGCGGCCAAGACGGGGAGGGGCGAGGTATGAACAAGGCCGGCTGGTAGATACGGGAAAGGGCTCGTTCTTTGGCGATTATGTGTACCAGAAGTACAAGCGCGGCTTTGAGCGTAGCCGCTATCTGCGGTTGCTGCGGTAGCGACTTGCTCTGAGCATAGTGCGTCCAAGTGGCGGGGGCGTATGCGAAAAGCGGCCATCTGGGCCTTTCAGGAGGACGACCAAGGTCCCCCCCATTCTGATCTTGTAAGAAGCTCGAGCAGCATCTAGGCCCTTCCCAGCCTGGTAACTCGAAGTCGCGGCCTTGTCGCGATCGATGCCCCTCAACTCTCACCTTTTCACACGCTCCAGAGACGCTAGCTTGACAGATATGCCTGGGCACAGGTATAATCTATCGATGTCCGTTCTACATGAAACCCGTGCCCGGGAGGAGATAGTCCCATGGTCAAGCGAACGTGGCAACCAAAGAAACGCCGCCGTCTGCGTGTGCATGGTTTCCGGAAACGCATGTCTACCAAAGGGGGGCGGGAGGTGATCAAGTCGCGTCGCGCCAAGGAGCGCAAGCGATTGACGGTTTCGCGCAAGACCAAGGGTACGTGGCGTTAGTGTGACAAGGTGTTGCCTAGGCAGTGTCGGTTGGTGCATGCCAAGGATTTTCGGCGCATATACAGGGAAGGCCGCTCGGTAGCGAATGCGCTGCTAGTTCTCCGTTACCATCCAAATCAGCTTGACCACAGCCGCTTTGGCTTTGCTGTCAGCCGACGGGTGGGCAAGGCTGTAGTGCGCAACAGGGTCCGGCGCCGTATGCGTGAGGCGGTACGTGGCCTGCTGGACCGCACGGCTGTGGGTTGGGATGTGGTGCTCACCGCCCGAAGCGGGTGCGCCCGGGTCGGGTACCAAGCCGTTGCCTCAGCGACGACACGGCTGTTCTATAGAGCCGGGCTTCTTGCTCGATCGGGCACATCGGAGGACGTGGCAGATAGTGTCTCTTCCACAGCGAGTAATACTGGGCATTCTGACATTCTATAAACGGTTCATCTCCCCGGCCCTACCGCCTTCTTGCCGTTACACCCCAACCTGTTCCGAGTACACATACGAAGCGGTGGCTCGGTATGGGGCCATTCGAGGATTGTGGCTGGGATTGCAGCGCATCTCCCGCTGCCATCCCTTTCACCCGGGCGGCTACGATCCAGTCCCAGATGATGCGTTTCCGCGCCGCCATCAGGTCGGTGGCCGTACCAGACATAGCACGTGAGGAGGTTCGGGTTGCACGCACTCAAGAGGCGCTGGCTGGCAACGGTCGTTGCATTGCTGTTACTCTTTGCCTTGGCAGGATGCGCGCCAGGGGGCGTTGCGGATCAGGGTTGGACAGTGGTGGCAGCGACGGAAGATCATGTCTACACGGTGCTGCCTACTGGTCTCGTGGCGGCTTTGGATGCCGAGACGGGCGACGTGATCTGGCAGTATCCACCTCCCAGCAAGCGTAGTGGTTTGGGACAGATTTTCTCTGGTGGCTCTGAGGATCAGGCTATGCCACTCAAGGCGGTCTATGGGGTCCCCACGCTCGTGGACGACCTAGTAGTCGTCGGCACATACGCTGGCAAACTCTACGCGTTCGAGTCCGATACGGGGCTGCGTCGCTGGGAGATCCAGGTGTCGGAAGACGCCATAATCGGAGGTGTGACTGCATACGAGGGCGTTCTCTACTTTGGCAGCGCCGATAATCGTGTGATGGCCATTGATCTCCTGACTGGCGAATCAGTCTGGCCAGCACCCGTAGAGACGGGGAATCGCGTCTGGGGGCGGCCAGCCGTCGATGACCAGCGCGTATATGTGGGGTCGATGGATCACGCTGTCTATGGGATCGATCGTCAGACAGGGGCGGTGGTCTGGTGCACGGATATCGGCGGGGCTATCCCTGGCGATGTCAGCCTGGCCGACGGATTGGTGGTTGTCGGCTGCCTAGACAAGCAGATACACGCGCTGGATGCTGAGACGGGGAAGGAGCGTTGGGCCTCGCCAGCGGGTGCTTGGGTATGGGGCGAGGCGCTGGTGAGCAAGGGCACTGTCTTTGTGGGTGATCTGGATGGCCACTTGTATGCTATCTCTGTTACGGATGGCACGGCGGTGTGGGACCGCAAAGTGCAGCTTGACGGTACTGTGCGCGCAGGCCCAGAGCTTTACGATGGATCGCTCGTAGTTGGCACAGAGGCCGGTACGCTGTACCGGGTCGATCAGGCATCCGGTCAAGCTGATGTTCTGTACAGGCAAGCGAGCGCTATCCTCTCGAGCCCCGCTGTGGTTGGTGACCGTATCTACGTTGGCACAGCTGCTGGGGAAGTGATCGCCTTGGAGATCACCGAACGAGGTCCTTGGGAGCTGTGGACATATCCACCACCGAAAGAGTAAAGGGAG
>CAZTMY010000324.1:0-2680 GCA_964614895.1 uncultured Anaerolineales bacterium | reverse complement strand
CACGGGGATCGGTTCTCCTGGCGCTGCAGTGCCAGGGAAGGTGCCTTCCACCAGCGTGATGTGGCTCTCGATGTCCCTAACAAAGCCAGTCTGAAGGCGGGTGATGGCGCGTCGGCTCGCGTCGCCGCCGTATAGGTCGGTCCCTTGAGGAAATAGTGAGAACAGATCCGAGTGCACATAGAGCGTCGATCGCATGAGCGGCAGGCCCATGGTCGCGGGCGCCGTTGTGGCTAGGTACTGGTCGGCCGCGGCGATGTCATCCCAGCGGACCTCTCGGCCCGGCAGCCGGCTGTAGAGATACATGAACGAGAACGCTGGGCGACTCTGGCGCTCTAGGGTGCCGAGTTCCTCGCGGAGAATGCGGTTGTTGGCCGCTTCCACATACATGGGTATAGACGAGGACAAGGTCACCACCGTCACGAGACCGACGAGCATGCCAACTGTCAGCTCGGGGGCGCTACGCAGCCTACGGAAGGCAAACCACAGAACGCCCACGAACCTAGTGATCGCCATCGAGATTTTTCTCATAGGCTCTTTCCATCATCTCCAGAGTACGATGCGCAGGAACGTCTCTGCCTGACACGCCGTACACTCGTGACCAGGGCAGAGACGTTCGCGAGCACGCGTTAGACTTTGAGGGCGCCTGACGTGAGGCCCTGGATAAATAGCTTACTGGTAAAGGCGAACAGGATAATAAGCGGAATGGCGCTGATGGTGTAGGCGGCGTTCAAGGGTCCCCAGCTCGTGTAGTATTGTCCCTGGAAGCCCCAAAGGCCGAACACGATGGTCTTGTACTTGTCGCTGGAGACCGTCACAGAGGGCCAGATCACGGCGTTCCATGTGCCGGTAACGTTCATGATGGCTAGCGTGCCGAGGATCGGCGCCGAGAGCGGCAGCACGATCTTGCGCAGGACGCCTAGCTCATTGGCGCCGTCAAGGCGAGCGGATTCAAAGAGTTCGCCCGGCAAGCCTTCGAAGAAAGTGCGGAGCAGCAAGATGCCGAACGGCTGGCCACCCGCGACCCACGGCAAGATCAGCACCCAGTAGCTGTCCAACAGCTTGAGGTCACGGACCAGGATGAACGAGGGCACCAAGGTCAGCACCCCTGGGATCATCATCAAGGCGATGATCAGGATGTAGAGGAACTCCTTGCCGGGGAACTCGAAACGGGCAAAGACGTAGGCGCTCAACGCGCAAAAGGTCACCACGCCCACGACCGTCAAACCGCTGGTCAGAATCGAGTTCCACATATAGCGCCCTACGGCCGTCCACGCATAGCCATAGTTCTCAAAGTGGAGGGGCAACGTCGGCACCCAACGCGCGTGGACGAACTGAGGGTTGTCCTTCACGCTCATAAAGAGCATGGCCACAAAGGGGTAGAAGGTCAGGATCACCAGGATCAATAGCACAAAGTGGAGCGCCGGTTGTCGCTTCTTGAACTGGGCCCACCAGGTGGTCTGTGTCTGAATGTGTTCCATTATCTAGTCTCTCCTGATCGGGTTATGCTATACGTTTCGGTGTGGACACTAGCCAGTAATGTCGGCGGCAGACTTGACGTAACGCATGTTGATATACGTCGCGCCTAGGATCAGGAGGAAGGTGAACAAGCCGATCGCATTGGCATACCCGATACGGTTGTAAGCGAATGCCTCATGATACATGACCAACCCGGGCATCATGCTGGCATAGCCAGGGCCGCCGTTGGTGAGTACGAGCTGGGCTTGATAGGCCTGCAGTCCTCCGATGACGCCCAGGATCAGCAACAGCTTGACCTGGCCCATCACCAAGGGCAGGTCGATCCGGAAGAAGCGGCTGACGCCCTCGGCGCCGTCGATGCGGCTGGCGTCAAAGATCTCCTGCGGGATGCTCTGCAAGCCAGCTAGGTAGATCAGCACGTTGACGCCGCTCACCCATGGAAAGCCCATGATCACGAACGATGGCAACACGGTGCGCGGGCTTCCCAACCAAGGTTGGCGCCACGCTTCGCCCCCTAGGGCTTCCAAGATGATGTTCAAGATACCCACGTTGGGGTCAAGGATGAACTTCCAAAGGAATGTGCCCACCAATCCTGGCACTACCATAGGGAGGATGAAGAAAAGCCGGTACAGATATCGCCAGCGATCATTGATGACGTTAAAGACCATCTCAGCTACAATAAGAGGAACGGAAATGCCGATGAGCAGCCTAAAGCCTAGGAGGATGAACAGGTTCTTCCAGGAGGCTAGGAACACCTTGTCCGTGAACATCTCACGAAAGTTCTGTAATCCGATAAAGACGCGCTTGTTAAAGCCATCCCATTGGAAGAATGAGTTGTAAATAGCAGAGATCGGCGGATAGTAGCTGAATATCAGTAGCATGACAAACGTTGGAATCAGGAAAAGGTAGAGGTGCTTCGCACGCCACAAACGCTTCCAAACCGACATAACCCTTGCTCCTTGTGTCTCCGAGTCAGCTCCGTCAACCCCCTGCCATGGCTCGCCCTGACGGGCCCCTCATTACTGTCGATGTTTCCGTTGGCGCCATGCCTAACCGAAACGCAAAACGCGGCAAGGCACAACCCACTCGCCCGCTGCGAATGGTTCCATGCCGCTGCCGCGTATCGGTCGACTCTGCGTTTTCACGGGCGCCGCAAGCTCCTCTCGTGCGTTGAGGGTGTCGCCTGCCTGGCATATGCTCCCTT
>CAZTMY010000323.1:0-2684 GCA_964614895.1 uncultured Anaerolineales bacterium | reverse complement strand
TGGGTTGCGTGCAGTGTAATAGCGCCGAGAAGCTCGCGACGCCCGATCGCGCCAAGCTCTTCTTCCAAGAGTTGCGCCACCGCTTTCGTGACACGATGGGGTTGCGCGGACGCTATGTCATGTTCCCTATCCGTGCGGCACTAACAGGCACAATGGTGGGGCCATGCTTGGGCATCGTTGCGAGCGTCTTGGGCTATGAACGCTGCTGCAGCCGCTTGCGCGAGGCATTGGACACGCTTCCGAACAAAGCAAGGGATCAGGCTTAGCATGACACACGAGACACCGCTCCAACTGTACAACTCGCTGGCACGTGAGAAGCAGGTGTTCGAGCCCATGCATCCGGGCCGCGTGCACATGTACGTATGCGGACCCACAGTTTATAACGACGCCCATCTTGGCCACGGCAAGACCTACATCAACTTTGATGTGGTGGTACGCTATCTTCGGTACCTGGGTTACCGCGTTCTCTATGTTCAGAACATTACCGATGTGGGCCACCTATTGGAGGGCGGCGAGGACCGTATCCTGAAGGGTGCCAAGCGCGAACACGTCCAGCCTATGGAGCTAGCGGAACGGTACACACGTCGCTACTACCACGACATGGACCGACTGAATGTGCTCAGGCCCGATATCGCCCCCCGCGCCTCCGGTCACGTCATCGAGATGATCTCGATGATCAAACGACTCATCGCATCAGGGCACGCGTACGAGGTGAATGGCTCAGTATATTTCTCCGTGGAATCGTTTCCAGAGTATGGCAAGCTCTCCGGTCGGCGCGTCGAGGACTTGCAGAGTGGCACGCGCGAGGCCGTGCGTGAGGAGAAGCGTCATCCGGCCGATTTCGCTTTGTGGAAACGGGCAGCCCCTGAGCATATCATGCGGTGGCCCAGCCCTTGGGGCGAGGGCTTTCCGGGTTGGCACATCGAGTGTAGTGCCATGTCAACCAAGTACCTGGGCCAACCATTTGATATCCATGGCGGTGGCGTCGAGAACAAGTTTCCCCATCATGAATGCGAGATTGCCCAGGCCGAGGCGGCTACAGGCAAACCGTTCGCGCGGTATTGGCTCCACAATGGCATGCTCATGATCCGCGGCGAGGAGATGCACAAGTCACTGGGCAACTTTGTCACGCTGGAACAAGCCTTTGAGCGCTGGGACCCGATGGTCATTCGACTATTCGTGCTATTGAGCCATTACCGTGGGCCTCTGGATCTGACCGAGGAAGCTGTGGATGCCGCTGAGCGTGGCCTTCAGCGGCTCTATAACGCCATCCGCGCGGTGCGGCGCCGGCTGGCCAGCGCCCCGGAGGGCCAAGTGGGTGCCGAGGTCGCGCACTTGGTTGAAGAAACTCGCGAGCGCTTCGAGGTCGCTATGAACGATGATCTGAACACACCCGCGGCCATCGCCGCTTTATATGACATGACCCATGAGGTGAACACATGGCTCAACAGCGAGGCGCCGCTCAGTGCTGGGTCGCTGCGGGCCATCAGCGATCTCTATGGGCGCCTCGCCGGTGATGTGCTAGGACTGATGACCGAGAGCTTGGAGCAAGACATCGCGGCTGGCATGACAAGCGATCTGCTTGACCTGCTGGTCGACACGCGAGCGAAGCTGCGAGAGGAGAAGCAGTATGCTCTGGCCGATAGGATCCGTGATCGCCTTGCGGAGCTCGGCGTGGTCCTTCGCGATACCGCCGAGGGCACGCGTTGGATCATTCAGTAGGCGACGTGGCTAGGAGTGCCTAGGGTGGAGGTTCTAGCCGGGCCGCATGCGGTGCGAGCTACGCTGCGCGCTGGCCGACGACAGGTCCACAAGGTATACCTGAGCCACGAGCGGACCCCGCGGCCAGAAATCCACGAGATTGCGTCGTTGTGCGATCAGCGTGGGGTGCCCATAGAGAGCAGCTCCTCTGCAAGGCTGGCCGCGCTGGCGGAGGGTGTTCCCCATCAGGGCGTCGTCGCCCAAGTCGGACCCTATCCGCTAGCCGAGCTGGACGCCATGCTGGAGGCGGCCCATAGAAGAGACGAGCTGTCACTGCTATTGGCCCTCGATGGGATCCAAGATCCCCACAACCTGGGCGCTATCCTGCGCACTGCGGACGCCGTTGGCGTGCACGGCGTCATTCTCCCTTCGAACAGGGCTGCTGGCGTCACCCCCACTGTTAGTCGCGTTTCCGCGGGTGCGGTCGAGTACTTGCTCGTGTCACAGTGCGTCAACCTTGCGCGTGCGCTGGGGCAGCTCAAGGAAGAGGGACTGTGGGTCGTGGGGATAGAGCAGCACGTGGAAGCGCGAGACCTGTGGGAAGTCGCATTCGATATGCCAACAGTCCTCGTGCTGGGCAGCGAGGGTGCCGGAATGCGTCGGCTCACTTTGGAGACCTGTGACATTCTGGCCAGCATCCCCATGGCGGGCCACGTCGGCTCGCTCAACGTCTCCGTAGCAGCGTCGCTGGCTCTATATACCGCAGCAAGGGGGCAAGCGCAGAGCAAGAGCGAGTAGCGGCGCTTTCTATTTGTATCTGGCCAAGAGATCGTTACCAATCTTCGAATCGCTGGCGAGCACGAGATCAACGCTGATCTCATTCAGAAGGATGGGCGGCATGGCCGCGATGCTGTCGGGGCCATCCTAGCCTAGTTGCCGCAGGACAGCCAAAGGTGGTTTCTGGTGCATGCCTTGTCCAAAGC
>CAZTMY010000322.1:0-2697 GCA_964614895.1 uncultured Anaerolineales bacterium | reverse complement strand
GGCGAGTTGCTGACCCTCAAAGAGCCACCGCCAGATCCCCGTCACCCCGCGCGCTACAGCCACCAACGCCGACGGCGTAGCGTCGCTGACGGCCGTCGCCCCGAGGGCCTTCCATCCCTCCCAAAGTAACTTGACCTGCCCCAGATTACCCAAGAGCACGACGGCGACCGTTGCGGCCAGTCCGTACCCCCACGCACGAGACCACCAACCGCCTTCCGCATCGCCGTCCGCTAGCAATCCGTGCACCACTGCGCAGGCGCCCGTGCCGGTCAATGCGAACAGCGTGGGCACGGCCAGGTTGTATGCGGTGGTCGGCACGATCCCCGTGAGCTTGATGGCGGAAGCCATCTGCGCCAGTCCCAAATAGTAGTAGTTAATATAGCCCCCAGCGAACCACGGATCGTAGGGCGGGAACCATTTGCTGCGAAGGATAGCATTGAGATAAGCGAGATCCATCGGCTTCTCGCCGCCCATGACCGGATGCCAGAGATCCGGGTTGGCCCAACGAATCGCCAGGGATAGCCCAAAGAGAGCCAAAAAGAGCAGCTCGCTGCGGATCAGATGCCGCCACCGGGTACGAAGGAATGCGCCAAGCGCGTCCCGCTGTGCATACGCCACGACGGCACCAGCCATCACCACGGCGCCTGCACACCCCCACATCAGCCCCACCGAGTTGGGAGCTACCCGCAAACTCGGCAAGAGCCATGCCAGATAGCCAAAGAGCAGCAGCCCCAAGGCCTTGCTCAACAAGTAGCCACGATCCGCCAAGCCCCGGAACAGCGCGTGGGCCAAGGGGAACGTGCCCCACGCCAGCACATAGAGTGCCAGCAGCCAAGCCACAACCGGGAAGCGATTGGCCCAGTCGTCACGATCAAAGATGTCACGCCACGTGCCGCTGGCCTGCTGCTCCTCCCACGTGGCCTCATCCAGCATGAGCTGGCTCGGGGCGCGCGTGGCATCCCGCGGCATGGCGCGCACAACGCGCTCCAGATCCAGGTCATCGAATAGGCTGCGTACCTTCTCCAACGAAAAATCGGGGCGCTTGCGAAAGATGATCACCTTGGGGTGATCATAGACGGTCCACGATTCGTCGGCCTCGTCATCGCGAATCGGGATCCCCAGCACGCGCGGCCGTGAGGTAAACGTCGCAACTCGTTCAAAGCCAAGCTCCTCAGCAAACAGAGCCTGGTAGAACCGCGTTGTCATCGGGTAGCGATTGGGCAACCGAGGAATCGAGGCATACAGCCGGTTGCTGGACAATGCGATATAGTCCACCTCTGCCAACCAACTGTAGAGTTGCTCGCGCTTTTCGGGGACGTCCTCCCAGTACAGGTCCATCTGGACCATGCGATACTCTAGGCCGGCTGCATGCCCGTCTATGCTCAGGGGCAAGGCGTCGTCCCAGAGCTCGTTCGAGATGGCCGACCCAAGCGGTGTGTGCTCATAGATCCACCGCGACGCCTCCACCCGTGTCACAGGCCGCTTGTAGATGCCAGCCACCGCGACGCCCCACAGAACCGCCCCGACCAGCGTGACCGTCGCGGCCGTCACCGCCGCCCATCCCTGCCAGCCAACGCTCCCTGCCCGTCGACGCCTTGCCAACACGTCAAAGAGCCGTACTACCAGATATCCAGCCATCAGCGCCATCGCCGGATAGATGGGCAACAGGTAGCGTATGGTCTTGACGAATTGGACACTCTGGTAACCAAAGGTGAACGTGACCCAAACCCAAGGCAGCAGGTGTACCCACCGATGCCGCTTCCAAAGCTCCCAGCCCATTAGCCCCCAACCGGCCCACGCTGCCAAGCCCAAAGGCAGCCCTTGGCCCCAGAGCACCATATTCTTGAGCATGTACCACACCGGAGGGCGCGCCGTCCACTGATGGCTGGGGGGATAGTCGAGCTTTCCGGACACCAACTGCTTGATATAGGCCATGTCTTTGGCCCAACGCGGATTGATGCGCAGGCCGAACACGCCGGGCCCCATGAAGGCCTGCGGCTGCACCAGGCGAAAGACGACTAGAGCGCTGAAAAGCACGACCAAACCGGCAGCCACAGCCCAACCAACCGGAGACACCCACGGCAAGAGACGTCGTGCGCGGTCATCGTCAGCATCCAGGCGCACCGAGAGACGTAGCCCCCCAAACCTGCTCCAGATCACGAGCCTGCCCTCAGGATCGGCCTGGGCCCGCTGCACGATCCGAACCAGGAGTGCTGCCGCGATCACCAAGCTAAAGGTCAGCGCACTGATCTTGGCAGAGACAGCCATCCCAAAAGCCAAACCCAGCCCGACGACGCTCCCCCAACCCTCGCCTTGGGCTACCCGCACGGCGAAATAGAGCGCCAGAGTGAGGAACATGGTGGTCGTTGTATCCACCGTGAAAAAGTGGGATTGCTGGATGTTCAGCGCCGTCACGGCCAAACAGAAGGCGCCAACCAGACCCACGCGCTCGTCGTATAGCCGGCGACCAATGAGAAAGATCAGGAAGACGGTGATCAGGTCCATCCCGCCTGCCATGGCACGTCCCACCAGATAGACTCCACTGTAGCCCGTGAACCCAGTCAGTTGTCCCAGGAACTTGGCCAAGATCAAAGGAAAGAGGCCATACACGTACATGCCATGCGGTGTGTTGTAGGGATTCAGCGGGTTGATCCCGGTGTCAAAGTACTCTCCAAGGTTGGCGGGCCACCAGAGGCT
>CAZTMY010000321.1:0-2705 GCA_964614895.1 uncultured Anaerolineales bacterium | reverse complement strand
GATTTCGTCGCTATCGTTCGCGCTACCGCAAAAGCCAAGGGCCTGCTCTAACAGGCCAGCCGATGAGAGGGTCGAGCTGGGACTCGACCCTCTCAAGGAGCCCTCGATGCACGTCGTCCTGGTTGCCACGGCCGAGACTGACCAGCTCTCTCCCGATCCGCTCACCGCGCCCCTCACGGAGCGCGGACGGGAGCAGGCTGCGCGTGCCGCCCAGCAACTTGACGGGACGGCCACCGACCTCTTGTGCGTCGCCAGCGACCTAGCCAGCGCACACATGGCAGATGTCCTATCGCCTGCCCTGCGGCCGACCAAGCAATGGGACCTGCCCGATCTGGAGCCTCTCAACCGCGACGACCTAGCTCTTGATCCCAACGGCTCGCCCCTGCCGTCACGCTGGTCTCCCCAACAACTCCGCTTCGGTCGAGAGCGCCTCTGGGTACGCGTCACGTCCACTTGGGCACGTATTGAGATCTATGCCCGGGCTCAGGGGTACAAACGCGTCGTCATCGTAGCGGATTCGGCTGTGCTGACGATGCTGACGTTGATATGGCGCGGAGAGAGCTGGCACCAAATGGCCAATTTGCCAGGGATTTCGGCCGGCGAGATCCGCCATATCGAGGTCGACGGTCCAGCGTCCAAGGAACGGCTTGGCGCATAGCCTCATGAGCGACCCCGGATACGCCAAGTGGCCACCGGACCGCTGTCCGATGGCCAGTTGCTGATGTTCCCTGCTGGCTATTCGGCCACCAGCGCTTGATGGCCCCGCACTTGCGGCAGCGTCACGTGCACGTATCCGTCCCGATAGGCATGGGGAAGAGACTGCCCCGTGGGTACCAACACCACGCGCCCTGGGGCCTCGGGGACCTTGAAAGCCAGGTTCACGTTGAACAGCGGGATCACATCCTCGATGACATCGAACGCCATCCCGCGCCGCTCGGGGATGTAGTGGAGCAGATGCACCACCGTCCGCCGCTGATCCTCCTGGCGGAGCAACGTAACCTGCGCTGTGCTGGGAGCGCCGGTAACCGTCAGCGGATCGGGCAACAGCAGCTTGAGCGCAGCCAGCACCAGCTTCTTGTACCAGGGCGTAGCCTGTCGACGGTACCCAGCAAAGACGGGATGGGCCAGATAAGCCACGGTGCCCGCCTCGTTTAGCGTCACGCCCGGATAGCCCGCTCGCCGATCGTGCGCTGGAGGCGTCTGCCGATGTGAGCAAAAGTGATCCCACGTCCGGTCAAAGTAGGGCGCATAGACGTCCGCGAGAATCCGCGTGCCCTTGAGTGGCTGCACTGCCAAGCCGCGCTCATACATAACGTGAGGCACAGGTGGGAGCGCGTTCTCCAGCGGCCCCTCGCTGACCACCACATAGTCCGCCTCGTACGGCGCGTCCCCGTTGCAGACCAGACCGAACGCAGCCAGCGCAAAAGCATCACCTCCGGGGTCTAGGCCAGCGCGGTAGCTCGCCAGGATACGCCCCCCTTGGTTCAGGTAGGCCTGCACCTTGGCGGCCAAAGCGTCGTCTAGCGGCACCTTGTCCGGAAGGATGACGACGCGATAGCCACTCCAGTCGCACTCGCAATCGATCACGTCAAACTGATGGTGCCCCTCGGTGAGCATGCGCAGGGCGCCCGCGTTGGCACTATCCACGCGGCCATCCTCTTGGCCGACGGCCTCGACGTTAAAGAGGCCGATATCCACCTGTGGCACTGCGCCCCGAGTCCATGGCTCGAGCGCCTCTACCTTGGCATAGACACTGCCGATAAGATCGTAGACGACGTCCTCCAAGCGACCACGCGGGTGTAGCTGGTCGCCCACTGAACAGGCCGCACCGTTGGCTACCATCTGGAGGCATTCGTACTCGAGGGCCGGCTGGTTCTTGTACGAGCAGAAGTCACCCCATTCCGTGTGGAACTTGCCGGTCATGCCCAACACGGGCTTGCCGAGCGCGCGAGCATAGCGCCCCGTGACCGGAAAGTGCTCATAGCCCCATCCGCTGGGCAGCGACTCGACCTCCAGATGCGTGAAGGTATCCAGCGTCGAGCGGAAGGACGGCGAGATGTGGCCAGTGTTGTGGAACACGGTGATATCCGGCTTGAGCTGGAGCACGCCGTGGCCAAACCTGCGCCGGTAGCGATCCAGCACATCAGCCGCGAATCGCTGCCGGTCCTCGGCCCTGTCAGGTCGCAGGCCTCGCTTGAGCATGTCCCGCCGACAGTATCGACAGACGCACTCGCCTTGGTGGATGATGTCAAAGAAGAACCCGTCCACCTCATCGCCAAAGAGCTCGATGACCTCCATCGTTTGCTCCCAGACATAGTCGAGGTAGGGCCCATTGAGGCAGAGTTTCTTCCAACGGGCTTGAATCGGGCTCGTCTGCCCGAGTGTGCCCTCGGGGCTGACCTCCAGCCACTCCGGATGCTCCTCGGCCATGCACTCATCCAGGCCGACGCTGATATAGATGGGGACGCGAATGCCCACGGCGTGGCAGGCTTCGATCTGTTCGCCGAGAAGGTTGAAATCCAAGCTAGGATGCTTTGGAAAGCGAGTCGGCTGATAGTACACATACCCATGGTGCCCACGTGCGAAACAGGTAACCGAGTTCACGTGGGCACGTTGCAGCGTCTCCACAAAGCGCTGCGCATCCCAATCAGCCCCCACGTCGTCGATGGCCCCCGATGTGTGAAAATCCAGGTGTATCTGACGGG
>CAZTMY010000320.1:0-2709 GCA_964614895.1 uncultured Anaerolineales bacterium | reverse complement strand
CTCCGGATAGGGCCCTTTGATGTAGCGACGCGGGGCAAGAATGGCGGTTACAGTGCTGGCGAGCGTGCGCGCGTACGACTTGAACTCGGACATATAGTTCCAGAGCTCTAGGCCACAGTAGCCCCGGGCATCCCAGCGCGTCCAGTTGATCTCCGGCTCGTCGGCATAGGCGCCCGAGTGCTCGTAGGGGTGAGCGAGGAACGCGAGCCCGCCATGATCCCTAACGGCATCCAAGAGCGCCTGGGTATCCTCGGCGTACGGCGCCATGGAGGTGTCGGCACCAAAGACCAGCAAATGGTTCTCCAGAGGCTTGGAGGGGGCATGGACCTCCTCGCCCACCAGGATCAGCCGGCCCTCGCGCCACCCCTCTTCATGCTTGGGCCAGGTGTTGTGATCCGCGCATAGAACCACGTCGATGCCAGCGGCGCGAGCATGCAGGGCGATCTCGGCGTGGCTGCCGGAGCCGTCCGAATGTGTGGTGTGGACATGGATGTTGGCTACCCGCTCTATGTAGCGGCGTCGCCCATGCCGGAGGTTTTCGGTCTGCAAGCGCACCAGCGCCTACCCGTTGTCTTGGAGGGTAGGGGAAGGGGCGATCATCTCATGCCCCGCTACCGCCTCGTCAATGGAGTGGGTAGTGCCACCGGCGTCTTCGATGATCGCGACGAGGATCTCGAAATTGAGATCGCTCCCCTCGATGGTGATCTTGGCGTTTTCTACCTTGCGGTCGACCTCATAGATGTTGATGTTGACGCCATCTACACCCTCTAGCTCGGCCAGGCGCTGAGAGAGCTCCACGATGGATGGGTCGTGAGGTTTCAGCACGTCCAACACGACGCGACGCAGTTTGGCTGCCATAGCGAACAGCGGCCTCCTTCTACGATTGACACGATAACTTTTGGCTTCTGGTCTAGTTGGAGATTGGGTTGACGGTCTCAGCGCATTGACTTGCCTCCGGCAGGGGACTGATCTTCCGGGCAAATATGAGATAGCCCGTGTGCGCGATCATGCGGTCTTTGGGACGAAGACGCCCAGCTACAGGCTTGTAGCCTCGGAGCAGGATCTCAAGGACTTCGATGTCGGTCAAGGGGTAGTGGGCCATGCTAGCGAGCAAGGCAGCTACTTGGTTGGTGGTGGGGACCAGCGCTCCATAGAACCCCCCGGGAGCCAGTGCGTCGCAAGCGCTCTGCAGGCAGTCCTGTGGCTCGCGGACGTCAAGGAACATCGCGTCCGCATTGCTGACGGGGAGCGGCTGGCTAGCATCGGCTTGCTGTAGTGTGACATAACGCGCAAGATCGTTGGCTTGCAGGTTCCGTTGCGCAGTAGCGAGCATGTCCTCGCGGACGTCGAACGAATAGACGTGACCGGTGGGCTGCACTGCCCAGGCCATCGCCGTGGTCAGCGCCCCGCTACCAGTGCCGGCCTCGATCACCCGACGACCGTCGGTGAGATCGAGCTTGAGCAGGATCATGCCGATCTCTTTGGGGTAGATGATCTGCGAACGGCGCTTGACGCGCATGAGCAGGTCGTGGATCGAAGGGCGGATGATCATGAACCGATGGCCGAGGTGCGAGCGCACCTCGCGACCGAGCTGTTGCCCGATCAGATCATCATGCGCGATGATGCCGAGATGAGTGTGGAAATGGGCGCCAGGTTCCAACCGCACGAGGTACCGCTTGTGGTCACCTGTGATTACGAGCACGCGCTCGCCTGCGCGAGCCAAGTGTGGAGATTCTGTATCCATTTTGCTTGTGCATGATTGTACGCTAGTATGGCCGCGTGGGCAAGCAAGGCCGGAGAAGCTTGGTACCGGTAGGATCTCGCTCTCCCGGGAACTTGGCATGGCCGGATGGCGTCCACATTGATGGTGCATCTGCGCATGGTTGGTGCCAGTGATTGATGAGGAGCGGGCTCTATGAGGCACGTTCTAGCGGGATTTTTGTTGGTAGTGTGTCTGCTGGGCTTGACGGCCTGTCAACCCAGCAGCGGCGATCTCTCCTCTGAGGATGGATTCTACGCGACGGCGACGGCCGAGCGCGGTCGGATTGCCGTGAGCGTGCACGCTGTAGGCCAGGTGGAACCCTTGGCCTCACGAACGTTGACGTTTGGCACCGTTAGCGGCCGCGTGAGCGAGGTGTTGGTGCATGAGGGCGACCATGTGACAGCAGGCCAGCCGTTGGTGCGGCTGGATACGGCGGAGCTAGAAGAGCTTCTGTTGGAAGCGCGGGCGGACCTGAAGGTGGCCGCAGCCGAGTTGGCCATGGCCCAGCGTGAGGCCGGCGAGGCAGAGATCGCGGCTGCCGAGGCGGCCGTCATGAAGGCTGGGGCAGAGCTTGCCGAGGCCAAGCTGGCATGGGAACTGGCCAAGGAGGAGCCTCTTGCTTCGTTGGAGAACAAGCTTACCGACGCCACCTACGCTCTCCAAGCCGCAGCGGATCAACTGGCTCTAGAGGAGATCCGAGCTGGTCAGCCGGAGATTCGAACGCTTGAATATGACCAAGCTTTCTTCCAACGCGCGTTGCGTGATCTCCAGCCGGGGGAAAGGCGCGCTGAGCTCGAGAAAAGCCTAGATCAGGTCTCTAGCAAGCTGGCACGCGCTCGGGCCTCGCGTGAGGCGACGCTACTTGAGCGGCGCAAGGCCGTGGCCGATGCGGCGGAAGCTCTGGAGAAGGCACGCGCGGACCTAGCGCGTGCGCAGGACGGGCTAGT
>CAZTMY010000319.1:0-2715 GCA_964614895.1 uncultured Anaerolineales bacterium | reverse complement strand
CGCTGACTCGGACCGCGGACGTGCTCTCGTCCGAGCGGCCAGTGCTACTGGCCGTCACGCGAAGCCCCTCGGCCGTGGCACTCTTGAAGCGCTATGTAACCAACTACCGCACCATGACCGTCCCCAACATGGAGGAGGCGCAACATGCCGTGGCCCGTGTCGCACCGCAAATCGTGCTTGTCGACCAAAGCAGTGAGCCCCTCACCGACCCCGAGCTCGACCGCTTGGCAGCGGAGCCCGCACTGGTGACGTCGTTGGTCATGGCCTGTCACTTGCCCGGAGAGGAGTCGCTGCGGCAGCAGCTAAACGCCGACGCCTACCTGGTCAAGCCAGTGTCACAAGAAAGCCTCTGGGATGCGCTCCGGCGGTTCGGCGCCGATGTGGATCACGTGCTCTTGGTGGAAGATGACCGCGACTTCTCGCGGCTGGTGACACGCCTGCTAGAGGATAGCCCCGTACGTCAGTACCAAGTCGCCTGCGCGGGAACGGGCGCCGAGGCCATGGCTCACCTCAAGCAGTGGCCTGTTGATGTGGTCCTGCTCGACTTGGTGCTGCCAGACATGGACGGCTCTGAGCTGCTCGATCGCATGCATAGCCACCCCGCTTGGGCTCAGATCCCAGTCGTGGTCGTGTCTGCTCAGGAGGAGCTCGATCCAACCGCCACGCTAGGAACCACGCTCACGCTGGCGCAGCGTCGCGGGATCACGCCCTCGCTGCTAGTTCGCTGCATCCAGAGCCTCTCGGATCTCACCCCGGTGGCCGCTCCTCCAGCGCCCTCAGCGTCTCAAGCAGCGCCTGCTCGCTCACCGGCTTGATCAGGAAAGCCGTCGCGCCCAAGGAAAGGGCCAGCTCGCGCTGCCGCAGCACGCTACACACAATCACGGGGATATGTCGCGTGCGCGGCCGGTGCAGCAACGTCTGCAACAGATCCCACCCGTCCACCCCAGGCATTAGGAGATCCACCGTGATAGCATAGGGCTGACGCCTCTCGGCCATCTCGATCGCCTCCGCTGCCGATTGGACGGTTGCGACCTGGTACCCGTGGGGCACGAGGTGCCGCTGGAACAAGGCCAGGACATCCTGGTTGTCATCGACCACCAACACGAGCCGATTAGCCCGGGGCAGCACCAGCCGGAATCCATACACGCCGCTGTCACCTGTCTCCACACGGACCGTAGCGTCGCTGGGTGCCGCCATCCCTCGCAGCGCAGCGAGGCGCTCGTCGGTCTTCTGAGGATCCTCTGGCTCCAGCACACCAGGCGCATCGAGAGCCACGCAGAGACGCACAGCCTCGTCATCAACCTGCGCGCCGATCTGCAGCACGGCGTCTCGGGCTCGCTCACACAGGCAACTCAGCACCGCGAGCACCATCTGCCGCAGCAGGGCGGGCGCAACAGCCACATCGGGCAGACGCAACGGCAGCTCCACGGACACTCGGACGTCACGGGCCTCGAGCAGATGCCGCAGAAGTGGCAAGGTGCCATCCACGATGTCCTGGACCCGCGACGTGCGAGCGGCCCGAGCGAGACGGGCTGCCTCCACGCGCAGGAGCGCCAGACGCTCCTCCTCGTCGGAGATCTGATCGCGGTCATCCGAGATCAAGCCCCCAGCCCCTGAGCCAGCATCCAACCCACGGTCGGCAGCACGTGCCCAGAGTTCACTGATCAGCTTCTCCATGGCCTGGGCATGATCACGGTAGAACTGACGTCGGCTCATACCCAATTCACGAGCCGTCGCACTAGGATCAAGCGCCTTACGGTAGCGATAGTCCAGCAAGCGATAGCGTCGCCAATGTAAGGAATCCGGTGGCACGTCAGGACCAGGCCGCAGCTCGTCGACCGCGTCCAGCAGCATCTGCTGCAAGGCGAACCCCATCTCCTTGGGGCCGACTGCGGGGCCCAGCGACAGGCTATCCAGCAGCGGGTGCTCTCGGAGATACACAACGTCCTGCAGGTGACGGAAAGCGTCCTGCACTTGCTCGGCGAACCGCTCGCGCTCGGGTTGCATTTCTACCCTACACCGGCAGATAGGTCGACAACGAACACAGGCTATTATAGCACAAGCCGGCGATAGAATCCGGAAGATGGCTTGTGCTACTCCAACCGACGTATTATACTGCGCCCTATAGCCATCACCTCTCGCCAAGGAGCTCTTTCACACAAGCTGCATTGCTCTCGGTCAGCTATGCGGCGCGGCGTAGGCAGGGCCGTCTTTCGCTGGAGAGGTCTGCCTCGCAAGCACGAGAGCTCGGGTACCAAGCCATCGAAATCATGGGCAACCGCCCATACGTCTCGCCTTTGGGCTGGACGAGGTCAGCGATCTGGCCGCTACCATGCCCATCACGGCCATTGCCGAGGCAACCGTGACCGAAGCAGTGTTCTACGGGGTCGAGAAGGCACTCGATGCCAAGGCCGAAACGGCGGGTCAACCCTGTAGCAAGAGGCGCGGCCTTGCGGTTGCACCAGAGCAAGATGTGGAGATGGAGGAACCCCATGCCCCAAACTAGCCCCGTTCGCGGCAGCCAACGCCGCTGCCAGGCATTGACCGGACTCTCGCGCCCCGACGTAGCACGGCGATTGAGCGCCCTGGCCACGCCTTCCGGCGCAACCGTAGCTGCTCACGACATCTGGCTGCCCCGCGGCGTTGCGCAACCGCGCGAGGCGCGGCTAGACCTCGAGCCTGCGTTGCTCCCACTCGAATACCGAGAGGAGCTTC
>CAZTMY010000318.1:0-2722 GCA_964614895.1 uncultured Anaerolineales bacterium | reverse complement strand
GGCGCTGGTTCTGGCTGAGAGCGACGACACGGCATCATTGGAGGCCTGCCGCCGCTACTGGCGCGCCAAGCTGGACGGTGTCGCCCGTCTGCGCTTGCCTGAGCGCCGTTTGGACGAGATGGCCCAGGCCGGCGCGCTCCACCTGGATCTGGTGGCGTACGGTCTGGAGCCCGACGGTCCCTTGGCGCCGACTATCGGCGTGTACGCGCCTATTGGCTCCGAGAGCGCTCCCATCATCCAGTTCACCGATAGCCTCGGTCGCCATGACGTGGCCGCGCGAATGCTGGACTACTTTCTGGCAAAGCAACACGACGACGGGTTCATCCAGAATTTCGGTGGGTATATGCTCGAGACGGGTTGCGCCTTGTGGAGCCTGGGCGAGCATTGGCGCTACACGCGCGATCGCGACTGGCTGGCGCGCGTTGCGCCCAAGACGCGCAAATCGGCGCAATACCTGCTGGACTGGCGCGCGCGGGGCCTCACCGACGCGCGCCGCGGTCGGGGCTATGGCATGCTCGACGGCAAGGTCGCTGACCCCGAGGACGACTATCCCGCGTTCATGCTCAACGCCTACGCCTACCTGGGGCTCAAGCGGGCCGCCGAGATGCTGGGTGCCCTGGACCCCGCCGAGGGCGATCGCCTGGCGACCGAGGCCGAGGCGCTGCATGGGGACATCCTGGCAGCCGTGCGTCAGGGCCTGGCCGAGGGGCCAGCCATCCCCCTGGGCGACGGCACCTGGATCCCCAGCCTGGCGCCCTTTGCCGGCTTTCCCGGGCCGGTGGGTCTCTATGCCGAAGGTGGCCTGTGGACCAGCCACGGCACGGCAGCCGCCCGCGACAGCCTGTTGGGTCCGCTTTACCTAGCCTTTGCCGAGGTGCTGGCGCCGGACGATCCGATCACGACGATGCTTCTCGAGGGGCATGCTACCTTGTGGACCGAGCGCAACGCCGCCTTCAGCCAACCCTACTACTCGCGGCATCTATGGGCGCACCTGGCCCGTGGCGAGGTCAAGGCCTTCCTCAAGGGCTACTATACCACCGTCGCCAGTCTGGCCGACCGCGAGACCTACACCTTCTGGGAACACCATTTCCACGCCAGCCCCCACAAGACCCACGAGGAGGGCTGGTTCCTGATGCAGACCCGCTGGATGCTCTACCGCGAGGTGGGCAAGACGCTCCATCTGCTGCCGGGCATCCCGCGGGCGTGGCTGGCCGACGGTCAGGAGATCGCCCTGGAGGGCGTAGCTAGCTACTTTGGGCCGGTAGACCTGCGCGTCCGCTCGGACGTGGCCCGCGGGCAGATCACGGCGCACCTCCACTGCGAGGACCAGTCGCGGCTGCCTCAGCGCGTGGCGCTGCGCTTGCCGCATCCCCAGGGACGGCGGGCCGTGGACGTGGAAGGCGGCCGCTACGACCCCGCCGGCGAGACGGTTTGGCTGGATACGTTCACGGGCGAAGCTCACGTGGTCGCGCGGACCTAGCGTCGCCAACTCGATATCGCCATTGGACGGGCTGCAACCGATTCGTAACCTGCATGCGCTCGCTAGGGCGCGCATCCCCTTGTCAAACCGACGTATACGCTTCATACTTGGACGAAGCTTGCTCAAACCTAGGAGGAGAGGCTATGCATAGGCGTGGGTTACTGATAGCAGCGGTGGTCGCGGGTCTGATCGTTGGGCTAGTGGGAGGGTGCAGTCCGCCCGAGGCCGCTGAGGAGGCCACCAGTGGCCAAGGCGGGGGCAAGCCGGGGGCAGCCACTAGCGTGCCCGAAGCGGCGGAAGCCTCATCGTCGCCCGAGGCGAGCTCCGGCGGCGATGTCCCCGTGGGGTGCGCCGATCTGCCCGTCTATCCCCAGGCCGATGTCTTTACCAAGGCCGACCTGGAGGCCACGCAGCTCACGGAGCAGCTTGAGGAGATGGGCGGTTATGGCGTCATCCGCGTTTACCTCACCAGCGACCAAGTTGACGACGTCCACGCCTGGTACAAGGAGGCGATGGCTGACGATGGCTGGGATCTAACCATGGCGCTGGCCATGGGTGGGAAGGGCCTGTTCATCTGGGAGAAGGGGGACCTTTCGGCGCAGTTGGTGACGGGCCCCGAGGGCGACAAGACGGCCATCATCGTCGGTTGCGGCGATACCACGGCCGTTGCCAAGGCTGCCAGCGAGCCCTCGGCGACACGGACGCCGGTGCCGACGCCGACCATGGACGTGACATCTGGGGACACCTACAAGGAGGGGGATGCGTTTACTTACGGAGGTGCCACGCTGGAGGTGATCGGCTACCAGGAGCTGGACGCCATCCTCAAGTTCATGAGCGAGGATGAGTACTATCAGCCCGACCAGGGCAAATACGTGGTGGTGGTGTTCAGCTTCCAGGGCGAGACCGATGAGGGCACGCTGGACTATGCGCTGTTCCGGCTGGTTGACGGTCAGGGGCGCGTGTACGCGATGGACACCGACACCTATGCCCACGAATGCAGCGCTCTGGACAATACCTACGGCTATGACTATCTCATGCATTGGAACGACCGGGAGCCCCAGAAAGCCTTGCTCGTTTTTGACGTGCCGTCCGACGCGTCCGATCTGGCGCTGAGCATCCTGCCCGAGGAGGATGCAGGCGCTGTGGACGTGCTGGTGGAGCTGGGGCAGCCCATCGAGATCATCCCTGACGACACGGGCGAGGGCGAGGCCGCCCCGGCGGGTGGATCGGCGGGCGCCATCT
>CAZTMY010000317.1:0-2730 GCA_964614895.1 uncultured Anaerolineales bacterium | reverse complement strand
GGAATCGCTATTGGTGCGACCCGAACCTATTTCTGGATCATGTCGGCTGCGTTGGTTGTGCTCGGACAGGGCTGGGTGGCATGGGATGAGCCAACCGCTGTGTTAGCCAAGCAGGGGCGGTCGAGCCGAAGGCGGGGGGTGAGGCGCCGGCAGGCGCGCGAATGGAGTTCCTCACATCTCAGCATGTACCAGGCGGCGACTCTGGGTCTGATCGGCGCAGCCGTACTAGGTACGCTTGCCTGGGACTATACCGCCAACGCCGTGGGCTACACATCGCTTGCAAAGATACTGTGGGAGTCGCTGACTACCATGCAGGCACGGGGTGCCCCGGAGACCATCAGCTTGGGTGTGGCTGCTGTCGTCGCATTTACCTGGATGGCGCTAGGTCTACTGGTGGTAGGTTTGGAGATGCCTGGATGGGAGGTGATGGGTTGGCGTGAGCGAGCCCGGGCAGGTTTGGTGGCCATGGGTATCGCCGTTGGGGTGGCGGGCGTGTATGCCTTGCTACACGCGAATCAGTTGCGCCCCCCGGTCGACGTGACGGCGCTTTTGATGTGGTACGTAGCGCTGCTGCTCGCGGTGTGGATCGCAGGGGCAATGGCGATGGCGGTAGGCGGCGGCTGGCGGGTGGCAGGCGGCAGCGGAGGTGTCGGGCTGCTCGGAGTGGTGCTGCTGCTGGCGGCCATCCCGATCGCGGAGAGGCATAACTTGCGTCCCATCCGGGCTGACATGGTGTTCAAGCAGGGCATGCGGCTGGAGCGCGAAGGATCGCTGCCCTTGGCGCTGAACCAGTATGGCCGGGCAGCTCAGTTGGCTCCGAAGGAGGATCGATACTGGCTCTACCAAGGGCGGGTGGCGTTAGAACAGGCTCGCGTTGAGAGTGATGCTTCAGAACGCGAGCGTTACTTGAACATGGCGCAGCAGGCTCTGCAGACGGCGCGCAGCCTCAATCCACTGAATACGGATCACGTCGCGAACCTGGCGCGGTTGCATCGTGTGTGGGGCGAGCTGGCAACGACCGAGGCCATTCGTCAGGCGCACTGGGAGCGCGCGGAAACCTATTATGCTGAGGCGCATGCCCTTAGCCCGAACAGCGCTCAAATTCTCAACGAGTGGGGCCTGGCGCTGTTGCTACTGGGCGATGAAGAGGGGGCTCTTGCCAAGTTTGAAGCGTCGCTGACATTGGATGATGCCTACGCCCAGACCTACATGTTGTTGGGCGACTATTACGCGCGTCAGGAGGACTGGGAGGAGGCGGTGGATGCCTATCAGCAGGCCGTGGCACTGAATAGCGACTTGCTTCAGGTCTGGAGCGGCCTCGGGTACGCGGCTTCGCAGATGGGTGACTGGGAGACGTCACTGGAGGCCAATCTCGAGGTGTACCGGCGCGCACCTGGGGACTATAATACCGTCAAGAACCTGGCCATTATCTATGCGCAGATGGGCAACGATGAGGAGGCGCTGGCAAAGGCGCGCGTGGCGCTAGAGATGGCGCCGGAAGCCGAGCGCCCCGCCTTGGAGCGGTTCATCAGCGAGGTGGAAGCTCGGTTGGCTAACGGGGGAGACGAGTAGTGGAGCGCCTTTCGTTGATGTTGATCACAGCCTTTGTTCTGGCTGCTGCGGCTACGCCGTTCTTCCGTCGCGTGGCCTCAACGTTCGGGCTGGTCGATATGCCATCGCCTCGTAAAATGCACGCACGGCCGATGCCGCTCATGGGTGGGCTGGCCATCTATGTGGCATTCCTGCTGGCCTTGCTGCTGTTTGGCGATCGATTCTATGTGCGGCAAATGGTGGGCATCCTCGTGGGAGCGACCGTCTGTTCGCTCGCCGGGCTATGGGACGATCGCAGAGGGCTTGGCGTCGGGGCCAAGCTAGCTGCGCAGTTGGTGGCGGTGGCCATCTTGGTGCTAACGAATGTCCGGGTACGGCTTGTGCGCGTGCCCGCGCTGGACATCGTGCTGACAACCATCTGGGTGGTGGGCGTCACCAACGCGATGAACCTGCTGGACAACATGGATGGCCTGTCGGGAGGCGTGGGGGCGGTGGCTGCCGCTTTCTTTCTCGTATTGGCCGCCATGAGCGGACAGTATCTAGTGGGCGCTTTGAGCGCCGCGTTGCTGGGCGCGTGCATCGGCTTTTTGTTGTACAATGCCAATCCTGCCACCATTTTCATGGGGGATTCGGGCAGCCTGTTTTTGGGCTTTCTTCTTGCGGTGACGGCCATCCAGCTGAGATTCCCCACAAACGTCGTTCAGGTTACCTGGATGATCCCCGTCTTGGTGCTGGGGGTACCGCTGTTCGATACGACGTTGGTGGTGCTCTCGCGACTATGGCGGGGTGTCAATCCTCTCACGGCTGCGGGCAAGGACCATACCTCGCACCGATTAGTGGACATGGGCTACACGCAGCGAGAGGCGGTGTTGACGCTCTACCTGGCGGGATGTGGGTTGGGCGTGTTGGCCATCTATGTGAGTCAGGCTTCCCTTACTGAGGCCTGGTTCGTGGCTGGGATGGTAACGCTCTTTGCCGTGGCTGCTTTGGTGTGGTTTCTCAGGCTTGAGGCACGGCGGGGCGGTAGGGGCAAATGACGCTTGCCTCGCTGCGAGTGAGACGGTCACACAGAGCAGGCGAGGTTGGGCCATGACGGCTCGCGGGCGAAGATGCTGGCTGGAGGATTGGGTGGGTAATGCGCGCTTGCATGCAGTGGCCAAGTATGCCAAGCCCGCGGCC
>CAZTMY010000316.1:0-2744 GCA_964614895.1 uncultured Anaerolineales bacterium | reverse complement strand
TGGAGGAGGTGACGCCCGACGCCTTGGTGACGTCGTTGGACGAGGTGGTGGTGTGGCTGGAGGAGCGAGCCGCCGGGGAGGTGTGAGGACATCGCGGGTAGGGGCTGATCGAGGGCTTGGAGGAGGAGAGGGAATGGAGCCGTTCTGGCTAGGCGACGTGATGCGCGACGAGAGCTGCCTGTTCGTGCGGCGAGGCGAGGGCTTGCCACAATCGCGATTGCTGCTGCCGTGCACGGAGGTGCTGGCCGTCACCGACGCCAGCGGCGAGACGCGCTATGCAGAGGGCGTGGACTGGGTATTGGAGGACGACGAACGGACGCTGACGCTGCCTGAGGGCAGCGGGATCCCTCATCTGCCCGAGACGGCACTGTACCCGCCGCCAGGCTCGCAGCAGGCTATCCCCTACCGGCTGGGCGGCGATCGCTGGCTGCTCTTTGGCGAGGACACCTTCTTTGCGGAAAACCAGGCGCGGGTGACCTACCGGCACGTGGGATGGGAGGGGCCGGCGCCGGCTAATCCGGGGCTGCCGCGGACGTTGCGCCGGCTGGATGACGGCGGCCTGACGATGGTACTCTTTGGCGATAGCATCTCGGCGGGGGGCAACGCCACCAAAATGTTCGACGTGCCGCCGCACCAGCCGCCCTATGGGCAGTTGGTGGCCGAGCGGCTGCGCCAGACCTATGGCGCCGACGTCGCGTATACGAACCTGTCCGTGGGTGGGATGGACAGCGCTTGGGGATTGCGCCAGATCGACGCGGTGGTGGCGCTAGAGCCGGACCTGGTCATCCTCGGCTGGGGGATGAACGACGCCTCGGGTGGGCGCTCGGTGGAGGATTATATCGCCAACGTGCGCGGCCAGATGGACGCCGTGCTCAAGGCGCGCCCCACGTGTGACCTGGTGCTCGTCGCCACCATGTGGGGCAATCCCGAGTGGGCCGCCGCTCGCCCCGATCTCTACCCTGCCTACCGTGACGCGCTGGCGGAGCTGGTCGAGCCCGGCGTGGCCCTGGCGGATATGACTGAGCTCTGGGGGTGGATGTTGGGACGTAAGCGGTTCGTGGATCTGACGGGCAATGGCGTGAACCATCCCAACGATTTCGGCCATTGTCTGTACGCGGACGTGGTCATGGCGGCTATCGTGGGGACGCACGCGGCATGAGCGGCGTCGCGTGATGCTGGCGCTTTGTGGTTTTTCGTGATTGGATAGAAGGGGCGTTAGCGCGAGCGCGGTTGTCCACGCGTCATCCCCAGGAGATCCACAGATGAGGCGCCAGTTATCCACTCGTTTTCCACAGTTTGCGGATGTGAACGCCCTGGACATGGTCCGGGGCGTTACGTTTGGGGCACAAGGATGGCGTTAGACGTAAATTCGCCTTGCGTTGCGGGCTGGGGCGAGGTGAATTCACGCCGCTGGCGTGACCAACGTGGCGAATCGGCGTCGTTGCGCGTGGTCGTTATCTAGCCCCTCTGAGGGGCGGTTCCTTCTGGGGGGAGTGCGTGTCCCCGCAAAGGTGCTCTCGCCTCAGCTATCCCTCAGCGCAAATATGCTCGCTTCGATGTGCGTCTGCGGGCGCTCGGCCGTACACCAGAAGTAGGCCGTCACCAGCTTGCCGTCGGGCCGCTGGAACAGGCGCGGGTAGCCAAGATCGGGCTGGCCATTCACGCTGGCGAAATCGGAGCGCAGCGCCATCTCTGGCCCCCACGTCGCGCCGCCGTCATGGCTGACGCGGACGATGATCTGGCGGCGGCTGCGGTTGCCATACACGCAGCAGAGCCGCCCGTCAAAAGTGCGCACCAGGGCGGGTGGGTTGCCGTTGTAGGCGTTGGCATCCTCGGTAGCGCCGACTTGGGCGAGATGGTGCCAGCTCTTGCCGCCGTCGTCGGAGGCGTAGGCATCGATCCAGTTGTGGTGGGCCGACTTGCGGCGTAGCGCGGCCACCAAGCGATCCTGGGAGAGGCGCACGGGCGCGGGCATGACGGCGCGGTAAGGGTCGTCCTTGGGCACGATCCAGGAGAGGAACGTGAAGGCCTTGCCCCCTTTGGTCATGCGGGCCACAAAGGCCTTGTCGGTGAGGTGGACCTGGAGCTTGCTGCCCTGGGAGGGGCGCCGCGCCGAGAGAAACAGCAGCAGGTTGCCGGATCCCTCCGCCAGATAGGCGGTGCGGCCGGTGAACTCCATGCCGGCCAGTTCGGGATGGTCCAGCAGCCCGCCGAAGCCAAAGGGGCCCTGCCAGGATGTCCCCTTGTCCTGGCTGTAGAACCAGCACGCGCCGGCATTGCCGTGGTAGCCGTTGCCCTGAACGCGTAGAACGAACCCCGGCGCCGACACATCCACGTCTCCGGGCGGTGGGGCGGGCTGGGCGGGGTCGCCGACGTAGGGATGGGGCCGCCAGGTGGTCCAGGTCTCGCCGCCGTCGGTGCTGCGGGCTAGCCACGACGTGAACGGGCCATCGCTGCTGGTCTGGTGGAGCGTCTCGGGTGCGGCAAAGGGGCCCATGGTGTAGCCAACCAGGATCTCGTCGCCCCACTGCCAGGTAGGGGCGTTGCCGCCATTGTTGGCGGGGACGGCGGCCCATTTCGTGGGGTCGTAGGCGACGACGACGTGGCACAGGTCGCGGCGTTGGATCATGCGCGTACCCCTAGCTGGCCGATAGGACGGCGGTTGCCAGTTGACGTCTAGTCATGTGGTGGGCACTCCCCGCCCCGCCGCCGCACGATCTGATGCGACAACAGCGCCAACTCGA
>CAZTMY010000315.1:0-2764 GCA_964614895.1 uncultured Anaerolineales bacterium | reverse complement strand
GGTCTTGGTCGGATAGGGGTGCTCCCAGGCCCATAGCCAGTTCTCCCAAGCGCCGCCATCGCCGGAGGAAGCGCGCGTCTCGGCCCGGCCCCAGTCGCGGCTCGGCTGCTCATAGTTGGCGGGAAGGGGATGGGGTTTGTGCATGCTGACGGCCTCAAAGCAGTTCTCGCCCCAGATGCGGGTAAAGGCGCCCAGCTCGTAGCGGCGCCGGAGCACATGGCGCGCTTCGGTGCCATCGTCATAGCACAGCACGTACGCGGCGGCCTCCTCGCCGAGCTGGCCTTGACCGCGCGTGGGCGAGACCAGGCCGTGCGCATCGGTCTCCTGTGGGCGCACGTCCGAGGTGTGCAGGAACACTAGCCAGGATGCGATGGTGGGCTCGATCTCCACGCTGATCGCCGCGTCGTTCGCCACGACCAGCCGGTCCACGTCAAAGGGTATGCCCCATCCGACGCACGAGCCTACTGGCGCATGCTCGGCGGCTTGGGCCATCTCGGCGGACACGCCATGCTTGGCGAGTTCTCCCGGTGCGGCGTTGCCCGCTAAACGGATCGCGCGGAAGCGTGGCGAACGAGGTCCATCGACATGTTTCTCGTTCATCTGTGCACTCATCGGGCACCTCCTCCAAGACTGGCCGTGGGCTATCGGCCGGCGCGCTGCAGCAGCCCGTATAGGTTCTCTCCCAAGATCAGATCCTTATCCGCTTCAGGAACAAAGGTGCAATGGGTGCGGAACGCCTCCAAGGCGTGGCGATAGGTCATGAACTGCCGCACTACTGGATAGTCTGATCCCCAGCAGAGGCGCGTGGCACCAAACGCCTGGTAGAGGGCACGCACGATGCGACCAGTGTCGGACTGGGGATAGTCCCACGGCACCTGTGAGGCATAGTGATAGCCGGAAAGCTTGATATAGATATTGGGCAGATCGGCCGAGCGCAGCAGGTCGTCTAGCACGGGAAAGGGCGGGCGCTCGGCGGCCTTGGGCTGGCCCATGTGATGGCATAGGAAGATGGTATCAGGAAAGCGCGCGGCCAGCTTGCGCAGTGCGGGTTGGCCCGCGGGCGCGATGGCGATGCTGACGATCAGGTTCAGATCCGCGGCCGTCTTGAAAAAGGCTAGGCCGTCGGCCGACTCGAACCAGTCATAGTCCGATCCGACATAATGGGTGAAGGCCTTGAGGTTGTATTTGGCCGCCGCCTCGCGCAGGCGGGCGTCGGCGCCGGGCTGGTGGTAGCTGTCCATCCAGACACAGTCCACGTCGGCGATCTGGTACAGCCGGTTGGGGTAGCGCTGCACGCACTCGTGCACATAGTCGTTATTGTCGGGGTTGTGCTCGATGCGTGCGCACACGATGGCCGCCTTGTCCACGCCGCAGCGATCCATCTCGAACAGCAACTGCTCGACGACCCCGCGCGAGTTGGGATCGGGGACTTCTGGTTTGTAGGGCCACTTGGCCCAGGCGTGGCAGTGTGAGTCAATGATCATGGTGGCTCCTCCAAGCAGACGCTGTGATGACGACGATCCGACGGCGCCTATCGTAGGCAAGGCCGCACACGCTGGCAAGGCCGCGCGACCCCTCACGTGAAATGCTCCCGAACCGGTGTGGTCCCCCAATCGATGATGTTGCTGGGGAGAGTCACATGGTGGGGACGGAGATTATGGGCTTTGAACCCCAGAAAGCTGAGGTAAGAGGTGAATTAACTGGCCGATCAGACCGTACGCGTGCCTCAGACCACCTGCGCGGACCACGCAGAGGATGACGTCCACGAGACCACATATCAACCGATGGCGATGCTGGCTGTTCGGCAACACTATCTTTTGAGGGCATGGTTCACCTCCGCTAACATTCTCTTTCGAGTGGACACTGGTCTACGTACGACTGCTGTCTGGCCCAAAGGGGCTGTCGCTCCTGGAGCTTGAGAGGCGATGGCAACTGCGGTAGAGTGGGGCGTGCTGGTAGAATTGGGCAATCGTTGCCCATCCGCACCATGGCGTAGGATGGTCGGAGGGGAATGGCCCGGAGGAGGCCGTCGTGAACCGTCGCTTCCAAATCGTTCCCTATGATCCGAGCTGGCCACGCCGACTTGCTCGCGCTGCCGCCAGGCTTTGTCGAGTCCTCGGCGAGGAGGTCATTGCGGTCCAAGTGGTAGGCACGGCCGTGCCCGGCATGCCTGCCCAGCCCATCATTGATCTGCTCTTGGAGGTGCGAGACTTGGCGGCGCTGCGCGCCTACGCCAAGCGGGGCGGCGCCATCTGCAATGCGTGAAGAGACTTGGCTTGAGGGGAGGGATCTCTGTGGGACGCTATACTGTGGCTTGCTACTATTTTCCTAACTATCACGTTGACCCGCGCAACGAGGAGGCACACGGTCCCGGTTGGACCGAGTGGGAGCTGGTCAAGCGTGCCCGTCCGCGCTGGCATGGTCACCGCCAACCCCGAGTACCGCTCTGGGGTTATGAGGACGAGGCGGATCCAGAGGTCATGGCGCGCAAGATCGATGCGGCTGCCGATCATGGCATCGATGCGTGGATCTTTGACTGGTACCATTATGATGATGGCCCCTTCCTACAGCGTTGCTTGGAGGAGGGTCTCATGCGGGCTCACAACGTGAGCCGGATCCGCTTTGGGCTGATGTGGGCCAACCATGACTGGATCAATATCCACCCGTGCGGGCTGCGGATCGGCCGGAATCTGATGTACCCGGGCGCGGTGACACCGGCGACCTTTGACGCCATCACCGATCTAGTGGTGGAGCGTTATTTCTC
>CAZTMY010000314.1:0-2795 GCA_964614895.1 uncultured Anaerolineales bacterium | reverse complement strand
CCCCCTGGCTCTCCCCCGAACGCGGGGGAGAGTGTCGTAGAGGCAGCGGCGCGGAATGTTGTGTGATGAATGGCCGGCCGTGCGCCGGGGGGCTGAGAGCAGGAGACGCTCCTTGGGCGAGCGCTCAAGGCGGCAGCGATCTAGTCGAGGCGGCCGTGGTAGTCCCACGGCTGGTCTTGCTGTTGATCGGCGGGGCGGGCAATCAGGTTGAAGTTTGGGTGGCATATCTATATAATGTGTTTACTGGCTGTGACATCGGCCTGGATGCCCCGACGATTCGGGCGCAGGCCACCTTTCGGGCCAGCGGGGGAGGTCCCTGATGGGGCGCTCAATTCACCGTAGGCGACGAGAACGCGGGCAGGAGCTGGTCGAGTTCGCCCTGATCCTGCCGCTTTTGCTGTTGCTGATAGTCGGCATCTTTGAGTTCGGCTATGTGGTCTTTGCCCAAAATACCCTCTCCAACGCCGTGCGCGAGGGCGCGCGACTGGGCTCGGTGAACCCCGATGAGACGGCTATCCTCGAGCGTGCCAGGAACCTGACGACCGGTTTGGATCAAGGCCAGATCATGTCCGAAGACATCTGGACCGTGGAGATCACCGAGACGCGAGTGACCGTCTCAGTTGCGTATGAGCATCACCTGATGACCGGCTTTATCTTTCAGCCGTTAGGCTTTGGCGACACGATTACGCTGCGAGCGGCTTCCAGCATGGCGCTCGAGTAAGGGCCCCTCAGCCTTGCCACATGTAGGCGCGGGATTAGGGTGATGGGACCGAGCGCCGTCCCGATGGCATGAACCGGTTGTTGTTGACCAAGCTTAGTTTCGTATCACCGAATAGCCGTACGTTACAGCAGTGGTGGCGCGCTCGGGCGGGCCACCCAGGCGGAGGGCCAAACGATGGGGCGTCTGCGAGGTTGTCTTTGGCTGACGGCGGGGCTGATCGTGGCCCTTTTGGCGGGGTTCGTGGCCTTTGTGGCGCTGAACCGCGCTGCGACCCAGGTCCCCGAGGAGGCGCCGGAGACGCGTCAGGTAGAAGTGGTGGTGGCTGCTCAGGCTGTGCCCGTGCGAGCGCAGCTTACTGAGGCTGACGTAAAGCTGATCGAGGTGCCAGCCGCCAGCGTGCCGCCCGGTGCGGTGGGCTCGCTGGAGGACGCCATTGGCATGGTCACGATGGTGGATCTCTACCCTGAGGAGATCCTTCTCTCGCAGCGCTTGCTCGATCCTGACTTGACGGCGGAGGATGGCCGTCGCGCCATCATCCTAGCCGATGAGCAGGTGTTAATTGCCTTACCCTCCGAGGATCTCCTCACCAGTGTGCGCATGCTGCGGCCGGGAGATCACATCGATATCCTCTTCTCGTTGGACTTGCCCTCGATCCCGACAGTGGGGGGCACAGCAGGCACCGAGACCGGCTACTATTACGGCGAAGCTGAGGAAAAGCAGGCTACCTTTGATGCCCTTGAGAACGTGGTGGTCGCGGGCATCACCACCACCGCTGCTGAGCCGGACGAGGTCGGCGAGCCAACGGCTGTGTTGGTCGCCGTTAGTGCCCAGGACGCGCTTACGCTCAAGTACCTGATCGATGCCGGTGGCATTCTGGACTTTGCCCTGCGCGCTCCGGGTGTCGACGACCTGTTCGATCCCGATCCCGTGGATATCGACTTTGTGATGAATCGATACCGGATTACCCGGTAGCGAACGGCAGTGATCGTGCGGAGGATCTCACTAGAGGCGGCGGCATGCCGTGCCCCTAGCTGGAATCAGCTCATGACGTTGTGGCGCGCGAAACAGGTTGACAGGAACACGTTACGGTACGGTATCTGGAGGTCGGATGGATCCGATTGGCGGAGAGCCGCTCCGAGTTCTCCTGGTCAGTAGCGATGAGCGTACGCGTGATGAGGTGGCAGAGGCCCTGACGGCGGGTACCCCCGATCATCGTCTGTACTGGGTGTCTCAAGCGGGGCTTGCACTGTCTCGCGCTCAGGACGTGATGCCGCACCTCGTGCTGGTCGATCACAGCCTCGAGGGCGAGGATGAGCTGGGCATTATCAAGCAGTTTGTGCGCAGCTTGCCTTCGGTGGCCGTGCTGGCGCTGGTTGAGTGGGACGCCATGACACGCGCCAGCCAAGCCGTGTTGGCCGGCGCACGGGGCTTTGTGATGAAGCCTCTACAGACCGACGACCTGCTCACGGCCATGCGCCAGGTCATGGCCAAGCCCCCGGCGGCCGTTGAGCCTGCGGAGCGAGAGCGACAGGGACGGGGGCGCGTGGTGGTCTTTTGCGCGCCCAAGGGTGGTACGGGGCGCACCACGTTGGCCGTAAACATGGCCATCGCTCTGCACCATCGTACGCGAGAGCCGGTAGCGCTAGTGGATGCTGACTATGCCGCGCCCGCCTTGGACGTGGCCCTCAACTTGCCCAACGACCGCACTATCACGGACCTACTCCCACGGCTATCACAACTGGACGAAGAGTTGGTCTCCGGCGTGATGGTTAGGCATGTGTCGGGCATCCAAGTGCTCTTGGCGCCGGCACCAGAGGGCGTGGCGATCCCTATCCCGTTGCAGCAGGTGCAGCAGGTCATGGTTGCGCTCCGGCAAATGTTCCCGTGGGTGCTCGTGGATTTAGGCCTGCCCCTGGACGAGACGGCTTATGCTTTCCTGGATGACTCTGACCGCATCATCATGTCCGTCCTGCCCGAGATGGTGGGCCTCCGCAACGCGCGCCTGATGTTGAGCCAGCTTCACGGGCGAGGCTACCCCGATGAGCGTGTCTGGTTGGTGCTAAACCGGGCCGAC
>CAZTMY010000313.1:0-2819 GCA_964614895.1 uncultured Anaerolineales bacterium | reverse complement strand
GCCGTGGCTGACGCACCGCCAACCACAGGGCGTACGCAGCAGCCACCAGACAGTTGAGTAACGCCATCTGGGGGTGGCCGGCTAGCCATTGCAGAGCCACCACCAACGCTAGTGCTCCCCCCCAAAGCAGCTTCTTGATCGTCGTCAAGTCGGCAGAGAGACGACCCACGAGCCCAAGCAACCATGGCAGCCATGTGGCCGCCCGCAAGATGCTCACGTGGCTCAGATGTGCCAGGTTGAAGCCGCCGAACGCCCAGATCACACCCGTGAGGGTTGCCGGCAGGTGAGCCAGTCCGAGTTGCCGACCGTAGAGATAAGCCCCCAGAAACATCAGCGCATAGTGCAGCAACACCTGCGCTGTGATGGCGACCTCAGGGGCCAGCCAAAAGCTGAATAGCAGCGTGAAGGGGTAGAGCGCAGCTACCTCGCCCTCGGCTACGAGAGGGTAGCCGATTCCCAACTCGGATGACCACCAAGGGAGCCGACCGCCCTGCAGGGCCCGTTGCAGCGCGGCCTGTGCTGGAAGGTAGAGGCGCGCCATATCGCCACTGTAGAACACTCGGCCTTGCCAGAGCACGGGGGCAAAACAGGCCAGGATCACCGTGCAGATCGCGACCGCCAGCAGAATACGCCAAAGCTTTGGCAGCTCCATGAGTCACCTCATGACTCAATCCCGGTTCACACGCGAAAGCAAAAAGGGGAGACTTCACAGAGTGCTCCCCTCGCCAGCGATGTCATGGATTCGTCGCTAGGTGACCGGACGAATACCCAGATAGATCTTCCCAGCGGTCAACATGCGCAGGATCGTCTCAGGAGGACGACGGTCAAGCAGCTCATACAGCTCGTGTACGCTCAGCGGCGTGTTGCCATTGGCGAGAAACGTGCGAAATATCGACTCGATGATGGGCGTGTTGGGCGTAATATAGTCAGGACGCGTGCTACAGCAGGTATTGAGCGCATGCCACAGACCGTCGACGCGCCTCACCTCGCCGGTGGAATCGTCCACCCAATCAATGAGCTTCTCTCCCTCATAGTCGCTCAGATCATTGCGGCACTTGTCGCACAGCGCTTCACGCACAAAGAGGCGAAGATCTTGCCCGCTCTGCTCCCACCACTTTTTATCAATGTGGAACTTGGTATCGATGGTTAAGCGCTGCCATCTGGCCATGGAATCTCCCTCCTACCGGCCTCGGTACTGAGCCACAGGCTCCTGAACGGCGGTGTCACGCGATCTCTGCGGGCGATCACGCATATCTTCGGGCGTATTGTAGTACAGGCCCTTCTTGCCCGGCTCAAAAGCCCACTCGCCGTTGCCGACGGGATCGTAGCAGGCGCGTCGGGTTAGTTCCTGGAACACGGGCACGCTGCCAGAACGTCGCATCAGGTTGACCGTCGAGTACACCGACTTGGCGTGCGCAGTGCCACCAGCGCTCAGCTTGGCCAGTTCCTCAAAAGCGTTGTAGACGACTTCTGCCAAGGAGAGCTCTCGAGTGCTCTCGCGCAACATCAGAGCGGCGATCTGGTCAGCATCCGGCACGTACACCACGCTGTTCCGATCCACCTCCACGGGCAGGCTTGCGCGCTGCATCTGGAGAGTCAGATGGCCATCCTTCACGGTGGCTGATCGGATGAACTCGCTGCGGCTCCGTTTCGCTCGCTGCACCGATAGCTGGATCGTCAAGGGCTCCTCGGGAACAGTCACCTTGACCTGCCCCCCCACGCACATGCCCACATCTTGATACCATTCCTCGAGTCCGCAGATGTATCTCTCATCCGCCACCAGCCAGACGCGGTACTCTTTGTCCAAGTTAGAATCGACCAAGGTCAAGCGAACGTGATGTTTGTCTTGCGGAACGGCGAGTCGTCGCAAGAGCTGCAACTTGGCCGGCATAGTCCCTGCATAGAGATGGGGGAATGTCACACTATAAGTGATCTCATCGTGCTCGTGAAAACCCATTCCAGGGACGTCGTCCAACTCATCGCCCAACTCTTCCACCAGATCAAGCATAGACAGGCAGATGGACTCGCCGCCCTCGGCGGGAATGGGATCCCGCATGATAGGGGGACGCATGTGAACCGCGGCCGGTTCGAGCTGGCGCAGATACCATAGCGGCTCATCATCCAGACTGACGTCGTCGAATCGCTCGTCATTTGCCAAGGCTCGATTCAGAGCGAACGCCTGAGCCACTGGCGAAGTCCCCGCGGCAAGGTCGAGATTCTCTAGGATGACGCTTACAGGCAAGGGCTCGTCGTGCTCGTAGATCAACGCCTCTGCCAGGTTCAGGTAACCCTCGCCCACTTCGGGCAAAAGCTCTCGCAAGTACCATTCATCCTCGAAGCGTATGAACTCATCATTGCTCTCAAGGGCAGAAGTGAGACGATCGCGTACATACGGAAGGCAGGCAACCACCAAATCCTCAACGCTCAAGCCCGCGTCAAGCCCCCCCAGAAGCTCCTGCTCGGGTCGGTTCAGGGCATGCTCATATGGAAAGGCACTAGCGAACTCTTGCTCTGACCCGTCGTCCTCAAGCCGGACTTTGATCACAGAAAAATCCCCGTATTTCGGGTTATACCCATCGCGAATCTCGAGCACCTCGCCCGCTGCGAACCCCCTCGCGGAGAACACGAGCCGCTGCCCCACCTCGTAAGATTTCATGGGCTGATAGAGATCGCCTCTGGCAGCCATCTGCGCCAAAGCCTGGCGCTCGCGCTTGATGCGCCGCATGATGATCGCGGTCACCAATACGTCGGCGCTTTGCGGCTTGCCCGCCTCTAGGATGAGGCTAGTGACTAGGTCTAGATCTTCCTCGCCGACTTGA
>CAZTMY010000312.1:0-2838 GCA_964614895.1 uncultured Anaerolineales bacterium | reverse complement strand
CCCAACCTGCTGGCCGCAGGCAACGCGGCCATGGCCTACTACAAAGGGTATGAGCTGTTCGGCGACGAACGGTATCGCCAGCGGGCCATCTGGTGGATCCGTGGCATGATTCCGTTCACGCATCTGTGGGAGCCGCGGGATCTGCCCATGATCTACAACACCAAGCCCTGCCTGAACACCACGGCTTGGTTCCTGAGCGACTGGGTCTCCAAGCACGTCCAATGGGAGGTGCTGCGCGTGTTCAGCATGTCGGACGACTTTGGCTGGGATTGGGCCGAGATCGACCCCGACGTGGACTGGGCCACCTTTGAGAAGGGCGTGACGGCCGCGGTGCTACGCTGGATGGTCGATCACGAGGACCCGGACTGGATGTTCCGGTGCGAGTATCCCATCGAGTGGATCAAGGACGGCGCCTGGGATACGTTGTGGGCCGATACCTTTGATCCGGTCAACGGGAGCTACGGTGGTGGCCCCATCGGCCCGTACGAAGTGGCTGGCAACCTGCGCATTTTGATGCGCAAGGGCATCGTCTAGCTGGCCAAGTGGTACGTCCGGAGGCCCGTCAGCGCCGGCCCGGGCCACGCTGGCGGGCCTTGCTACCGTGGCCCACAAGAAGAAACATAGGCATGCGCCGATCGAACGTCGTCATGCTGTAGCGTGAGCTGACCCTTCCTGGCGCACCTGCCAATGGCTCTTGCCGGCCGCCGTCGGCGCGCTGACTTGCGTCGCAATGGCCTGCGAGGCGCACTTTTGCTGAATGGGGAACTCTGGCCGAGCGGGGCGCGTCCAGTTGCCGAGGAGGGCGTCAGCCTGGGCGGCCATGGGGCTGGCGATGCCGTGTGAGGGAGGTGCGGAATGAACTACCGCGAGGCGATCCTGGCGCGACGGCATGATCCAGGAGCGTTGGAGGTCTTTTACCGTGGGTTGGTGCGGTCCGAGGTGCGCTCCTTTGCCCAGGCAATCGAAGCTCTGCACGCCGAACTTCCCGACGATCTCCTTCTGGCTTCGTGGCATCATCGATTGCTGCCTGAAGAGCGAGGGGGAGACGCGGCGCGACGCTGGGGGTTGGCGGTCGCCATCGGTCTGTTGACGGGCTTGGCGCTGTGGTGGCTGTGGCCGCGCGGCATGGACTATTCCACGACGCCACAATTCCAGGCTCTCGGCACATGGGGCGCGCTCGTGATCGCCCTGGGTGTGGTGGCCTATCTGGGCGTCGTCGGCGGGCGGCTGCGTAACGCTGCCCTGGTCGCTCTGGTGGGATTCGCCGCCTGCGCGGGTTACGTTTGGTTGGTAGCGCGCCCAGGTGGGACTGTGATGGAGGACCAATACGCTACCGTCGCGTACATCCACCTGCCGCTGCTGGCGTATGCCGCCGTGGCCGTTGCGGTCCTGGGGTGGCGCAGCGAGGCGGGGGAGAGGTTTGCGTTTCTTGCCAAGACGGTAGAGGTGGTGTTCACGGGAGGCGTGTTTGCCGTCGTGGGCATGTTCTTCTTCCTGGTGACGATGGGCCTGTTCGACACACTGAGCCTTCAACTGCCCAGATGGCTTCAGGAACTCGTCGCCATCGTTGGTGCCGGCGCGCTGCCGGTGTTGGCGGTGGCCACGGTGTACGATCCCACCCACGCTCCAGAGGACCAAGCGTTCGACGTGGGCCTCGGGCGCGTGGTGAGCGTCTTGATGCGCTTGCTGCTGCCATTGGCGCTGCTGGTGCTGGTCGGCTATGTCGTGGCGATCCCCTTTCGCTTCATGGAGCCGTTCTACCAGCGTGATGCTCTCATCGTCTACAACGTGCTCCTCTTTGCCGTCATTGGCCTGCTCGTGGCGGTGATTCCGGTGGAACGGGATACGGCCGACCGGGCTCAGCGGGTCGTCCGCGTAGGCATCGTCGCGCTGGCTGCGCTGACTGTCCTGATCAGCTTGTACGCCTTGGCGGCAGTGGCGTACCGCACCGCCCTGGATGGCTGGACCGTGAACCGGGTCACGGTCATCGGCTGGAACGTGCTCAACACATCGTTGCTGGGGTTGCTCCTGGTGCGTCAGATTCGCTCTTGGCATGACGACTGGATCGGCGCGTGTCATCGGTCGGTGCGGGTAGGGACGGTAGCCTATCTCGTGTGGGGGCTCGTCGTGATCCTGGCGCTGCCGTGGGTCTTCTAGGAACGGCTGGGGCCCATGTGAGGTGCCGGATCAGGTCGGAGTGTTGTGGCCACTGGGCCAACATGGCGGTCGCGCCGGCTAGCTGGAAATCGTAAGCCCGGCGTGACGGTGTAACCTACCAGGGCATGGCTCACCTGGCGCTGGGTCTCGGCGGCGAACCAAGCGCCGAGGGGAGGCGCGGTCTGCCAGCCCTCGCCCTTGGGTGGCGGGCCGAGGATGATGCGCTGGCGGGAACCGTCCGCGCCAAGCAGAGGCAGCGCGAGCGGTCGCCTGCTCGCAACAGCCGGCAGGGACACAGCATAGCACCATGGCGTGCCCCTACCGGCCGCACGTTTCGTCGCCAGCCCCTCTACCCCCGCCGCGACGGCGCGCTCTCGTTGCCATCGCCGTCCACCGCGACGATGGCATAGTCGGCCGCTGGATCGGCGCCATCGCTCTCATCCAGGTAGAATGTGCCGATGCCCACGTACCCGATCTCGGTGCCGTCGCGCAGCACGCGATATCCGGCTACCAGGCCATTGTCGTGGCTCTCGGTCCAGCGGAGAGCCACCCCGCGATGTCCCCAGTACTCGGCCCACTCTGCCGAGATCAGCTTGGGAGGCGTGGGCGGCTCGGTGTCTAGGCCGGCGCCCGGGTGGTCGTCCAGGTTGAGGAAGGCCATCTCCTCGGCGTCGCTGCCGT
>CAZTMY010000311.1:0-2843 GCA_964614895.1 uncultured Anaerolineales bacterium | reverse complement strand
GACGAAATGCGAGTATAGCACGTCTGGCGAGTGATCACCAAGGCTGCCGCGCAGACGAGGTCACTGAAGGGGCTCGACGTTGGGCTTCCAGCCCAGCTCTTCCAGCAGGGCCCGCATTTCTGGCTCGTCGAGGGGGTGGCCCTTGCCGGCAAGGGCCACAAGGACGGCCTCCATAACGTTAGTGCCAAAGGTCCGGCCGGCGATGCGAGGTGTGCTGGTGATGAGGTGGGTGACCCCCCGCTGCCGGAATAGGGCGACATCACGCTCGGTGGTAGTGTTGGTGGCGACGATCTTGCCGGCCATATCTGTGGGCATGTGGTGGGTGATATAGTTGCAATCGCCGGCGATGACGCTCGCCCATTCGAACCACGATGTGAAGCGGGGCTCGTTGACGTCCTCGCGCGTGCCGGTTGGGTACAGCATGGACATGGGCAGGTGGCGGACGATGGGCACGATGAGAGCGGCGACCCGTTCGAGGGCAGGGATGCTACGCAGGGGGATGGGCAGACCGAGATTGAAGCCAAAGTCGCCAATGATGAGCTCATAGCCAGCTGCGGCGAAGGAGCGGGCCATGTCCATGCGATCCATAGCGGAAGGGATGAGGACGCGACGGGCGGCAGGCGGGCCGATCTCAGCTTCTAGGGTGGCGGCGATCTGGCGCTCCATGACGCTCTTGAAACCATCGCCATCCACCACGGGCGTGTGACGGACGTTACGCACAAGGCGTTGGGCGCTTGTGAGGGGGTAACTGTGTCGGGAGGTAGCGATCGTCAAGACCGCGCCACCGACACCCAAGCAGTCAACGTTGCCGTCGAGCTCCTCGTACAAGGCTTGGGCGCGGCGCGGATCGCCGTCGGTGCCGATGCGCTGGATGTTGATGGTCTGACCAAGAAGCTCGATGGTGGCCTCATGGTCGCGGCTACTGCTGCCAAGGCTGACACTGACGACGCGTTTCATGGGCTGATCTCCGGATTTGGGGGCACGCGACGCGCTAGCTTTGTGTGGTCAAGCGTCGCGCAGTGTACGCAACACACCGTCTATCACAGTAACCCCGTGCAGGGGCGACGGTTGCGGTACGATTCCCGCAGCCTGGAAATGTGGCAGCCCAAATCACTCCGGCAGGCACAAAGCGCCTCTGGTGCGTCATTCCCGGCCCCCGTCGAGTTAGTCGGATGCTACGAGATCGACGTATTCCTGCTTTAGCATGTCCTCGGGCTGGGAGCCCAGCAGCCGCAAGAGCTCGCCGATGAGAGTGGCTTTTCGGTAGGCATCCTGCTGAGACCAGGTACGGCCCTTGATCTCGATGTAGGGTCTGGGTTGGGGTGGCGAGGTGATGTGATCGATGTTGACGGCTAGGTCGATGCCTTTGTAGCGAATGTGGTAGCGTTGGCGGTGCTTGGCGATCTCGCGGATGCTGCTCGGGGCAAAGTACTCGCGATAGAAGCGAAGGCTGCGGTCGGCCGGTGCGGTGAAGCGGGCCCGGCTGAGGACGACGCTGTTTTCATACTCAGCTTCCTTGGCAGGGCCGGTGAGTGTGAGGGTGTAGACGGGCTGGATCTCGCCGTCAGGGGTGTGGATGTTGTCTTCGCGATAGCGCAGGCGCTCGCCTTCGCGATCGCTGAAGAGCAGGTAAGTGTCGTATTGATCACGAGTGCTGTGCCCGGTGATGGTGATGTCGGGATGGGCCAGAGCGGTTTCGGGATCAAAGTCCTTGGGTGCAAAGCCCTTAGCCTGGACTTCAAAGGTCTCTTGCTGGCGCAGACCACCGATATCGATGAGTTTGTCGAGGATGCTCTCTTGGCGCGAGATAAAGAAAGTGTTGATACGACGTGCGATGTCGCGGCTCTGCTGAATGATCTTGGTTTCGTCGATCGTGAGGAGCTCCCGATTGCGAACCAGGATGGCACCGTTGACGATAACGTCTCGGACGTCGTTGCGATGGGAGGCGTAGACGATGCGCGAGTAGACGTTGAGGCCGGTCGTCTCAAAGTGAGGTAGCGTGTGTGTTCGGCTCATGTCGAGAACGATGACGTCGGCGCGTTTGCCTGTTTCTAGTGACCCTGTCAGATGGTCGAGGAAAATGGCGCGAGCGCCTTCGATGGTGGCCATGGCAACGGCTTGCTCGGCTGGGAGAGCGACGGGGCTCTTTTCGATGCCTTTCGCGAGCAGCGCGGCCAGGCGGGTCTCCTCAAAGACATCGAGGTCGTTATTGCTAGCACAGCCGTCAGTGCCGATGCCAACATGGACGCCGGCATCGATCATGGCGCTCACGGGAGCGATGCCGCTGGCGAGTTTGAGGTTGCTAGTAGGGTTGTGTGCCACCCCTGTACCAGTCTTTGCCAGCAGGAGGATCTCCTCATGGCTGACGTGGACGCAGTGAGCAGCGACGATGTTGGATTCGAGGATGCCACGCTCTTCAAGCCAACGGACCGGTGGTCTTGTAGTCGCGGTGATCCACCGGTCTACCTCATTGGCGGTCTCGGAGATGTGAATGAGCTGGGGCACGTGGTGCTGGACGGCGAGGGCGGTGGTCTCGCGTAGGATCTCTGGCGTGCTCATGTAGATAGAGTGGGGCGCGGGTGCGGCGACGACGAGCTCGTGGCCTGTCCAGTGGCCAATAAAGTCAGCGAGATAGGTGAGCGCATCCTCGAACGTACCGGCGTCAGGGCTAGGGAGTTTGGTGATGGTCTCGCCACAGATGGCTCGCATGCCTGCTTCCACAGCCGCCCAAGCGACCTCTTCCTCGTGGTAGTACATGTCGACGAAGGTAGTGACGCCTCCGCGGAGCATTTCGGCACTGGAAAGCAGGGTGCCAAGATAGCAGAACTCGGGGTTCACGAACT
>CAZTMY010000310.1:0-2875 GCA_964614895.1 uncultured Anaerolineales bacterium | reverse complement strand
GATGCTCATGGCCGTATCAAAGCCAAAGGTGATGTCGGTGCCGGCCACGTCGTTGTCGATGGTCTTGGGGAGGGTCAGGACATTGAGCCCTTCCTTGGCCAAGCGGTAGGCATTCTTTTGAGTGCCGTTGCCGCCCAGGCAGACCAGGGCGTCCAGATGGAGCCGCTCATAGTTCTCCACAGCTATGGGGATCATGTTGATGGTCTCCCCCGAGCCCACGGGCATCTTGTGCGGTTTGTCGCGGCTGGTGCCCAGAATGGTGCCGCCCAAGGTAAGGATGCCAGAAAGCTTGGCGTTATCCAGGTGCACGAACCGGTTCTCTACCAAACCGCGAAAGCCATCCAAGAAGCCCACCACCTCGATGCCGCGCGAGTGGGCCGCTTTGCCCACCGCTCGAATGGCTGCGTTAAGCCCAGGGCAATCTCCCCCGGCGGTCAGGATCCCGATCAGCTTTCCAGCCATGCGCCACCTCCCGCAAAGATCAGCTCACCCATGCTCATTATCGGCCTGGACACTGCCAGGTCAAGGTTAGCCAGCGCGCAGGTGCGTGCGCCCCTGACAAGTTGAGGATCTGGACGCCTGGCCACCATAGGAGCCCTGCCCACGCCCCCAGTGCCAGGATCCGTTCCGGCACCCTTACGAGACTGTTACCGCCGAGCGCCTTACACACGTGCAAGACGTCATCGGCGACCTGTTGCCCCTAGTGGTGAATCGCGCCCCTGCCCATCGCACGTGGAACGGTGACATGTCCACCCAGCCTAGCCCACCTGCTCGGCCTGAAGCAGACCATGTGAGACATGCACGGCCGGCCCAGTTGGTTGCATCGGCCAGCTCCGCCAGCGCGCAGGTGGGCCAGAGCGAGGATGTCTTGGTCACCTCGTTGCCCAGTTGTCTTATATACACCCCCGTCCGGCCAAAACAGGAAGTCCTGCCTCTCGGCACCGTTTTCACTTGATTGGACATAACCCTTCCTTTACATAGTCTTGGCGTTTCTCTACAATGGTGTACACCTCGTCGAATACTGGCGAGCGCAGAGCAACCAGAGGGATTGGTGCCTTACCCAGGAGGATCCAAGTGCGTCGCATAACGCTTCTTTTGATCTGCATCTGTCTGGGGCTATCTTTGGCCGGCTGCGAATCCTCGGACAGCAACCCACTGGATGTGGTGCAACGTCTGGGTGACGTCGTCATGCCACCTGCCAAGACACCTGTAACCGCGCCAACCGCCACCGTTACGCCATCGCCTGCGCCCACTGTGGACCTGACGAGCTGCCAACCCTCGCTCGCGTACGTAGACGACGTAACCATTCCGGACGGGACAACCTTCGCTGCCGGAGAGCTCTTTACCAAAACGTGGAGCGTCCTCAATGACGGGACGTGCCCGTGGGGACCAGGGCTAATGCTGCGGTTCGTAGATGGCGCGCCGATGGGCATAGCTGAAGCGGTGCCCTTACCAAAGGCTCAGCCCGGTGACATCGTCACCGTCAGCGTGCCTATGCGCGCCCCGGCAACGCTCGGATCGCATCGGAGCAATTGGCGGCTGTTCGCGAACGATACATTCTACGGGACGACGCTATTCGCCCTGATTGAAGCCACCCAGCCCGTCGCCTCGCCGACGCCACGAGCCTCCCCCACCCCCACCTGGGGACCAACAGTCCCCGTCGCGCCACCGACGTCCACGGTCGTATCCGAGCTGAGCGGGAGTCTGCCCGCCGTTGTCGTCCATGATGCGCAGGGGCTGTGGATTACCAACCGCGCCACGACTGACTGGCACAACGTCTTTATCGAAGTCAATCCTGGCCTTCTGCGGCGCGGCTACAGCGCCCTGCTAGAGTGCATTCCCGCTGGTGAAAGAGTCTATCTGCCGCACGGCGATCTCAAGAGGCCAGATGGCAGCGCATGGCCTCCCGATGAGACTCCCTGGGGCATCTATATCCGCGCCGACGAGGGCGACTATTATGGCGAACCAACCTAGGGAGTAACTCATGGGCTGGCGTTCGCGTCTTGCCGAGGCAGAAGAAGCCATTGCGCAGGAGCGTTTCGATGACGCTTACCGCATCTTGGCGCGCGTGCTACAGAATCACTCACGCTCATCCCAGGCTTGGCTCTTGCTCTCACGTACCATGGGCAATGACACAGCGCGACGGCTCTACTGCCTCGAACGCGCCATCGAGGCCGAGCCCACTAGCCAAGCCGTTGCCGAGGAGCTCGCCAGTCTCGGCTGGGCTGGCGAGCATCTCGCTGATATCGAGGGCATCGAGCTCGCGGACGTCTTGCCTGACATGGGCGAACGCGCTCGCCCGCCCAAGTGGGCTTTGGCGAGCGCAGCGCTGCTCGTCACCACGGTCGTAGCCCTGGTGGTCGCCTTTGCGTTGCCATCTGGCCCGAGTCCAACGCGCCGTCCCGCCATGCCATCATCTACACCGCCCCCCCCAACGGTGACGCCTAGCACGGCCGCGGTAGCAGAGGTGGTGGCTAGCGCGCCACCCACGGCCACGCGCACACCGACCTCCGAACCCACCGCAACACGAACGCCCGTCCCCAGCCCGACGAACACCGCCGCTCGTCAGCTCACGGCCAGTGACACACCAACGTCAGTCAGTACCGAGGCGCCCCAGCCAACCAGCACAGAAACGGCCATCCCTACGGCTACCGCGACGTCCCCACCGACAGCCACGGCGACGCCCAGCCCAACAGCCACCGCGACACCAACCAACACGGCCACACCAACGCCCACCGCTACCCCCAGCTCGACGCCTACGGCCACCCCAACACGCACCTCCACGCCAACAGCGACAGCCACCGCGACGCCACTTCCCACAGCAACTTTCACCCCAGAGCCCACATCGACACCGCTGCCGACAGAGACGCCACCG
>CAZTMY010000309.1:0-2897 GCA_964614895.1 uncultured Anaerolineales bacterium | reverse complement strand
GCTCTCGGGATCGCGTCGTTTGAGCATAATAGCGTTTTTGAGGGCCTGCGAGCAACAGACACGGCTACAATAGGGGTGCTCCTCAGTCCGCGATTCGACGCACTGGATCATGACGACGGTACCAGTCGCCTCTGGCGCCAGACTGCCCGTTGCCAAGGCCTCCTCGAGCTCACGCTGCGTCACCACACGCGGATCCTGCCCATAGAGATACTGGCTCGTCTCACGTTCGACCCCGCCTGTGGCCACGATGATCACCCCGTGATCCACAGTCACCTCGGTAGGACCGTCACCATTGCCACGATGCTGGATCACACTATGGAAATTGCCCACGAAACCGTCCACCTGCACCAGTTCGGCGTGGGTGTGGACGGTGATGCGCTCGTTGGCCTCCACCTGCGCAATCATGGCATCCAGCGTCTCTTGAACGTAATCATTGCGCAAGGTGGCATAGAGATGACGCGCATTCCCGCCTAGCTCGGCCTCTCGCTCCACGATATGGACGGGGTAGCCCTGGCCCGCCATCTCCAAGGCAGCAGCCATGCCAGTAACGCCCCCACCGATCACCAAGGCAGCGTGTGTAACCGGCAACGGCTGGCCATAGAGCGGCTTATGATGCACCGCGCGGCTGACGGCCATCCGCACCAGATCCTTGGCCTTCTCGGTAGCCCGCTCGGGCTCGTGCATGTGCACCCATGAACACTGGTCGCGTATGTTGGCCAATTGGAACAAGTAGGGGTTCAGCCCTACCTCCCGGATCGTCTCCTGGAAGAGCGCCTCATGCGTACGGGGCGAGCAAGAAGCAACCACGACTCGGTTGATCTGGTGCTCTTTGATGATCTCCTTCATCGATTCCTGCGTGTCCTGCGAGCACGTAAACAGATTCCTGCCAGCATACACGACGTACGGCAACGAGGCGGCATAAGCCTCCACGGCCTCTACATCGACGGTACCAGCGATGTTGATGCCGCAATGGCAGACGAACACGCCGACGCGAGGCGGCTCACCCATGATATCGCGCTCGGGCGGATACTCCTTGCGCGCCGTTAGCGTGTTCCGTGAGGAGGCCAATAGCCGCCCGGCCTCGGCCGCGGCGCCACTGGCCTGTACCACAGTCTCGGGGATATCCTTGGGACCACTGGCTGCCCCGCAGACATACACACCCTCACGCGAGGTCGCCAGAGGGCGGAACTCGTCCACGTAGCAAAAGCCGTCCTCCGTGTCTCGGAGCCCCAGCTTGGCAATCAGATCTTTGGTGCCGCGAGAGGGCTCTAGCCCGACTGATAGGACGACCAGATCGAATGCCGCGCGGACATGTCGTTCATCCTCGGTGACATACAGGAGCTCGAGCTGACCATCGGCGCCCTCGTCGATCCGTGCTACGCGCGATCGTACAAAGCGAACGCCGTACTCATCGCGTGCCCGCTCATAGTACTTGTCAAAGTCCTTGCCAAAGGCGCGCATGTCCATGAAAAAGATGGTCGTCTCGATATCAGGGTGGTGCTCCTTGGCGATGACTGCTTCCTTGATGGCGTACATGCAGCACACAGAAGAGCAGTAGCCATTGCCACACTGCTCGTCCCGCGAACCCACACATTGCAGAAACGCGATGCGCTCGGGCACCTTGCCGTCAGACGGACGCTGCACATGCCCCGCATACGGCCCAGAGGCCGACAGAATCCGCTCGAACTCGATGCTCGTGATCACATCCTTGTAGCGCCCATAGCCGAACTCGTGCTTGCGCGCAGCATCAAACTCGTCAAAGCCAGTCGCCAGCACGATGGCACCCACATGAACGTCGCTATACGTATCCTTGAATCCATGACGGATGGCATCAGGCTTGCAAGCCGCGACGCAACTATAGCATTCAGAGCAGACGCCGCATTCCAAGCAACGTTCGGCCTCTGCGCGCGCCTGCTCCTCCGTAAACCCCTGGGCCACCTCGGAGAAACTGCGCACCCGTTCCTCGGGCGGCAGCTCGGCCATGTGAGCGCGCGGTCGGCGCACCGCCGATCCATCAGCGATCCTTTCGGCCACCTCGGAGTGATCGAGCAACACCACCTCTTCCGGATCAACGCGAGGCAACAGCTCGATCACCTCGCCCGAAAGGTAGTGGTGAATGCCCTCAGCGGCGCGATGCCCCATGCCGACCGCCTCGATCGCGCTACGTGGCCCGGTAGCGGCGTCGCCGCCAGCAAACACGCCCGCTCTGGTCGTGGCCAGTGTCTGCTCATCGTACAAGATCGTCCCCGTGCGGCCGACCTGCACGTCCGCTGGGAGAAAGCCCACTTCGGGCTGCTGACCGATGGCCAGAATGACGGTATCGGCCTCCACAGCATAGTTGGAGCCCTCGATAACCATGGGACGTCGCCGCCCGCTGGCGTCCGGCTCTCCGAGCTCCATGCGCACCAGCTCAACTCCACTGACCTGGCCGTCCCGACCAAGGATCCGCACGGGATTGGTGAGCAAGCTCAGCCGCACGCCTTCAGCCTCTGCTTCCTCGATCTCAAAAGCATGGGCTGGCATCTCCGCGCGGGAGCGGCGATACGCGATAGTAACCATCGCGCCCAATCGCCGCGCGCAGCGAGCAGCGTCCACGGCGGTGTTGCCGCCACCCACAACAACGACCTCCCGTCCCACCTCCGGGCGCTCGCCCGCGTTCACCGCGCGCAAGAACTCGATAGCCGAATACACACCACCGAGATCCTCACCCTCGATGCGCAAGCCGGGCGCCCGATGGGCACCAATGGCCAGGAACACGGCGTCATAGGCGGCCTGAAGCGCGTCTAGATCGTGCACGGGTGAATCGGTGAGAATCGTCACCCCGAGATCGGCGATGCGAGCGATCTCGGCGTCAAGGATGTCCTGTGGCAGACGATAGTCGGGGATGCCGTAGCGCA
>CAZTMY010000308.1:0-2908 GCA_964614895.1 uncultured Anaerolineales bacterium | reverse complement strand
CTCTGCAGGGCCAATCCGGGCGCCGTGATGACCCGCACAACGGCGCTCTTGTCATAGAGCCTCGCATTGAGTTTCAGCAGCTCGTAGGCGATGCCGGCCACCACAGGGATCAGCAACACTCGCGTGAGCAATCGCACCAGCAGCGGGGGGCGGCCAAGCAACGTCGACAGGAAAACCATGATAATGACGACACCCAGCAAAAAGCCCGTCCCACAGCGCGTGTGCTCGCGAGGGTAGGCACTGACGGCCTCTGGCGTCAGCTCGGAACCACCCTCGTAGGCGTTGATGGTTTTGTGCTCAGCACCATGGTACGCGAACACACGCCGGATGTCAGGCATGGTGCCGATGGCCGCCATGTACCCTACTAGCAGCGCCAGGCGGATTCCCCCCTCTATCAGATTGCTGGCCAATCCGGAAGCAACGTAGCGATCCACCAGGCCCGTAAGAAAGGCTGGCAGCAGGATGAACAGCCCAACCCCAAAACCAAGTGACAGCGCCATGGTGCCCCAGGCCAACGGCCCGCTGAGGCTCTCACCTTCCTCCTCGAGAGCCACATCCGCCGACCAGATCAAAGCGCTCAAGCCAAGCCCTAGCGAGTCCCACAGCAGAGTCAAACCACGCACAAAGGGTAGCTTTAGAAAACGGCTGCGATATACGGCCGCCGTGAGGGGTTCGCGCCGAACCACGATATGACCGTTGGGATCACGCACAGCCGCGGCCCAATCGCGCTCCCCCCGCATCATCACACCCTCGAGAACAGCCTGCCCGCCGTAGTTGAAGCTAGGCATCATGGCTCCCCCGACGCACTTGGTGGCACTTGCGGCAGCGCGCCTCGTAGACCTCGCTGGCTCCAACAAGGATAACAGGATCATCATAGTGTGCAGGTTGCCCGTCGATCAGTCGTTGAGTACGCGTAGCGGGTGCCCCGCACTGCATACATATGGCCTGCAACTTGGTCACAAACTCGGCTCGCGCCATTAGCGCGGGCATCGCGGCAAAGGGCTCCCCTCGAAAATCGAGGTCCAGCCCCGCGACGATGACGCGAAGTCCCCGATCAGCCAGCTCCTCCACAACGTCGACAATGCCCTCATCAAAGAACTGGACCTCGTCCACCGCCACGACCTCGGTATCGTCATCCAGTGCCCTAAGGATTCCCGCCGCTGTGTTCACCGGTATAGCATTCACAAAAGTGCCCGAGTGAGAGGCGACGCGTCGGTCTCCGTATCGCTGGTCGATCCCGTGTTGGAAGACCTGTACATGCTGACGAGCGATCTCAGCACGTTTGACGCGTCGAATGAGCTCCTCGCTCTTGCCACTGAACATGCACCCGCAGATGACCTCGATCCATCCCCCGTCGTAGCGATAGAAGCTCACCCGCACCTCCTATAGTCACGGCAAAAAGGGCAGAGTGTCACCACTCTGCCCCATGCACTCGAACAAGGCCACTAGCCTAGTCCGCAGCACTCTCCTCTGCTTGCCCTTCCAGAAGGCCCTCGAGCGGGGAGATCTCCTCGTCCTCGTCCACCAGCTCGACAAGCTGCCGGGCCTTCTCCCGTTCGCGGCGCGCCTTCTCGCGGTCCTTGGCCTCTTCCTGCAGTCTTTGAGCCGTCTCCACCTTGCGGGCAAAGCGCTCGACCCGGCCCGCCCTATCAACGATTCGTTGCTGCCCGGTGAAGAAAGGATGACAATTGCTACACACGTCCACGCGGATCTCTTCAACGGTCGATCCCGTCGTCCACGTGTTACCGCAGGCGCAAACGACCTTAGCCTCAGGATACCATGTCGGATGAATGCCCTTCTTCACGCTGTCGTCACCCTCTCAGGATACACGGACACACGTCGGCGTCCGCGACGATGCCACTCGTACTTCACAAAGCCATCAATCGTGGCAAACAGGGTATCGTCGCGCCCCAGGCCAACGTTGCGCCCGGGATGGATACGCGTGCCCCGCTGGCGCACAAGAATAGAACCCGCACGGACGGCTTCGCCATCAAAGTGCTTGACGCCCAATCGTCTCCCAGCACTATCGCGGCTATTAGCGGTACTCCCGCCACCTTTTTTGTGGGCCATGCTACCAACTCCTAGAAAAGCGCTCAGGCCGCCGTAATGCTATCAATCCGGAGACGCGTGAAAGGTTGCCGATGCCCCAGCATACGCCGATAGCGCTGCTTGGGCCGATACTTGAACGTGGTCACCTTGGGGGCCTTGCCGTGCTCGACGACGGTGGCGCTGACGCGCGCATCCTCCAACAATGGTTGCCCGATACGCACGGCTTTGTCATCCGAGATCAACAGAACCCGCTTGATGTCCAGCGTATCGCCCACCTGGGCCTCGACGGGTTCAACGTCAATAGTATCGCCGACGGCCACGCGGTATTGGCGGCCACCAGTCTCAATCACAGCGTACACACGCCACCTCCGACCAAAAGTCACAGGGATCTGCAGAGCCGCCACAAGCGCCCCTTTAATCCTGCCGAGCCACCATTATAGGCAGGACCGGCTAGCCTGTCAAAGGACCCACTAGCGAGATCCTACATCAAGAAGTGTGGTATTGGCACAGCGCCGCAGCATAGCTGGATGAGTGGTTGGTCATCAGGATCTGGAGACTCGGATTCTCCAGAACGTAATAGCCATAGCCACTCCGAATGATGACCTTGCTCCGGCCACTCTTCCCCTCCGCAAACCCATTCGTCACTGGGAAGAAGTAGTTCAGGATCTCCTCTCGCCAGTGCGTGAGGATGTATCTCAAACCCAGAAACCGGTGCAATATGCGCGTATGAACCCGTTCGCCGCCCACACCGGAGCAACGCCAGCTCAACTGTGATATGATTGCCTGGCACTCGCTGGCCGTCCTTTCGCATGCCTGGTCCATACCTCAGCACGCTACGGAAGCCGACGGGGGTGTCTAC
>CAZTMY010000307.1:0-2913 GCA_964614895.1 uncultured Anaerolineales bacterium | reverse complement strand
AGAGAACTAGCCCCGACGCAAGGGTAGCCAGGAACGCAGCACTATGCGAAACGCCGGTCATCCGAGGGAGCTAGACATGGCGGAGGCCCGACCGTACACCATCGTCTTGGCGATAGGGGAGCCTGATCACTGGCTCCCGCTCATGGCGCTTGCGGAACCTCTGGCACGCGCGCGTAACGGGCGCGTGCTGCCGCTCTATGTCGGACGCACGCCCGAGCCGCCCCCGTGGCTAGAGATGATGCCTCGAGACGAGAACGTCGTGGCCCAACCCGTGGTGCTTGCCTCCAACGAGGTGGGCCAGGCCATCATCCGCTACACGCACGAGGTGGAGGCCGACCTCCTCATGGTGCTGTGGAGTGGCGAGCTCTCGCGCGGCCGCTATCTCCTTGGGCGCACGCTGGACCCGATCATCCAATTCGGCGCCTGCGATGTCGCGGTGCTACGCCTAGGGGCTACCAAGCCACAAGCCTTTGCGGAGCGCATCCAGCACGCCAGGCGGGTGCTGGTGCCCATCGGGGGTGGTCCCAACGCTATCATGGCAGTGGACATTGCCCTTGACATGTGCCCCGAGGCTCGCATCACGGCGCTGCGCGTCGCCAGCAGGACGCTAAACCCCACCGGCATCTCTGCCCAGTGGGAAGCGCTGCGCGGTGCCATCGGCGACATCGAGGAGCAGACCCGCGTTCGGCCCCACGTGGAGCTCGCCAACAGCGTCACCGAGGGGATCCTGCGCGAGGCCAACCAAGGCTATGAGATGGTGCTGATCGGCGCGACGCGAGAGAGCCTGGTGGATCGCCTCCTGTTCGGGAACTTGCCGCAACGCCTGTCTGGGCAGATCAAGCAACCTCTCATCATCGTGCGGCGCCGTGATCCCTTCGCCCAGCATGCCTTGCGAAAAGCTCGTTGGCGGTTGCTGCAAGCGCTGCCGCAACTCACATTGCAGGAACGGGTCAGCATCTACCAGACCGTCCGTCGCGGGGCACGTACCAATCCCGATTTCTACGTCATGATGGCACTGGCGTCGGCCATTGCCGCCCTAGGGCTACTGCTGAACAGCTCCGCGGTCGTTATCGGGGCCATGATCATCGCGCCGCTCATGTCGGCCCTGCTGGGGCTGGCTCTGGGCGTGGTGCAAGGCGACCTATGGTTGTTGCGGGTGTCTATCCGCACGCTATCGCTGGGGATTGTACTGTCGCTGGGCGTCAGCGCCCTATTGGCCGTCATCGTGCCACAGCGCGAGGTCACAGCGGAGATGATCGGACGCAGCTCGCCGACGCTGCTAGACCTGGCGGTGGCGCTGGCTTCGGGCGCGGCCGCGGCTTATGCCTCCTCCCGACGCAACGTGGCCAACGCGCTGGCCGGCGTGGCCATCGCGGTGGCCGTGTTGCCGCCCCTGGCGACCGTGGGGCTGGGGTTTGTGCTGGGCGCCCAAGAGGTAGCCTTGGGAGCGGGGCTGCTCTTTCTCACGAACCTGGTGGCTATCGTTTCGGCGGCAGGCCTATTCTTCTTCTTGATGGGCTTCCATCCGGATGCGAGCCAGAAGAGCCGCGAGCGCACTTTCCGAGGAGGGCTCTGGGGAACCCTGAGCCTACTGATCGCCATCACGGCCGTCCTAGCGGCGCTGACCGTGGGCGCGGTTCAGCGGAGCCACTTTGACCACGCCGTTGCGAGCACACTAGAGCGGCAGGTTGGCCTGTTGGGTGAGGGTGTCGCATTGGAAGATTGGCGACTGGTCGGGCGGCGCGGCCCGGCGGTGGCGATCGAGGTGGAGCTGCAGTCGGCGACGGATCTCACAGCCGAGGAGGCGGACCAAATGCGGCAGGCCTTGGCCGCCAGCCTGGACCAACCGGTGGACCTGGCGCTGATCATCACGCGCGTCCAGCGACTCGATGTAGGGCCCGGCGGTAGTGGAGGTAGCTGACTAGTGCCGGGATCCCCTACGCAGCATAGCTAGGAGTTGGGGATAGGCGCGTCGTCCGCGCGGCGAGCCAGCAGCATCAGCCACACGATGGTGACGATGCCAAAGCCCACTAGAACGGCTAGCTTGAGAAGACGCGAGGAGAGAAGCAAGCCGCACAGCCCGAGAAAGGCCGTAACGCCCCAGTAGAGCGCCAAGATGCGCCATGTGGGCCAGCCAGCATCCACCAGGCGAAAGTGCAGATGGCCTCGATCGCCCACATCAAGCGCCTGCCCGCGACGCCAACGTGAGTGTAGCTGCCAGGCTACATCAACGATGGGCACCCACAGCACCAATAGAGCAGTCGCGACCTTGGCCCCCGCGATGATGGCCATGGCTCCCAGCGCGAACCCCAGCAGATAAGCCCCGCCTCCGAGAAAGATGCGAGCGGGTGGCAGGTTGTAGACCAGGAACCCCAGGCAGCAGCCCAACAGCGCCAGCGGCAGGAGAGCCACCGTCTCCTGGCCCAGGCGGAGCATGTGCGCACAGAGCACTGCGCTGGCGATGGCCGTGACGCCGGTTGCCAGGCCGTCCACGCCATCGAGCAGATTCATGGTCGTGCCAAAGCCCATCAGCCACAGAATGCTGATGGGCAGCATGAGGTACCAATCAACCTTGATCTGTCGGCCAGAGAAGGGATTGTTGAACAACTCGATGATCACATCGTAGCGTATGGCGACCAACGCCGCCGCTATCAGAATGAGTGCCTGTGCCCAGCCGGAGAGCTCGTAGCGATCATCCAGCAGGCCCCCTAGCCAGATGATTCCGACGCCCAACAGCATGCCGGTGACCCGGTACCACTCCCCCGGGTCGGTACGAGGAACAACGCGCGTACTCAGCACCGCCAAGACCAAGGCGGGAAAGAGGCCCAACCCACCGATGCTCACGACGCGGCCGTGGTGCTGGCGACGGCCGCCGGGTAGGGCCACAATACCCATACGTCTGCCCACCAGGAT
>CAZTMY010000306.1:0-2916 GCA_964614895.1 uncultured Anaerolineales bacterium | reverse complement strand
CCCCTGTGCGGGCGAACGCTCCCGCTCAAGGCCACCGACGAAGGAGAACCCCCAGGATGGACACTACAGGTTCGAACCACGCCACGGTAATGACTTTCCGCGAGATGAACATACGCGTATTTGAGGGCAAGTTCATTCCACACGTGCTGTTCCAGCCACGCTTTGAGCCTTGGTATGCTTGGCACGAAGCATTTGGCAAACTGCCCCCGCGCTACGAGGCCATGGGACTCCGAGGCATGTTCGACGACCTAGGCGTCTCGATGCGCTATCTCCACTACTACACCGGCATGCCCGACCCCATCACACGCCGCTACGACGACACTGTTCACGTGCACGAAGACCGCACGGGAGACCGCCTAGTCCGGGTTTTCGAGACGCCACACGGTAAGCTCACCGAACGCTACCAGATGACAGTGGACCGAGTCTGGCGTCAAGTGGGTTTCCCTGTAAAGACTGTGGAAGGCCTCCGGGCCCTGCGATGGCTACTCGAACGCACGACGTACGGCTTTTCCAGCGAGAACTTTGCCCAGGGCAGCGCCTATGTTGGACCAAGGGGTGAGCCGCAGTTCTGGGTCCCAAAGAGCCCCTACCAGGCGCTGGCGCAGCAATGGATGAAGCTAGAGGATCTGATCTACCTGCTAATGGATCATCCTTCCGAAGTAGAGGCTACGTTCGCGGCCATCGACGCTGCCTATGACACACTCTATGAGGAATTGGGTAACGCCGGTGTTGTCCGGATCATCAACTTTGGGGAGAATATCCACGACTCGCTGATTTCGCCGCGCTATTTTGAGCGGTACTTTGTGCCGTTCTACGAGAAGCGAGTCGGGCAGCTCCACGAGGCCGGCATCTACGCTCATGTCCATATCGACGGCTTCTTTTCGTCGCTGCTACCGTTCCTGAAGGACCTTCCGTTCGACGGCTATGAGGCGCTGACACCAGAACCCCAGGGGGATGTGACCCTGGAACAGATGGCAGAGAGCATCGGTGACAAGGTGCTCCTAGACGGCATCCCGGCGGTGCTGTTCCTGCCGACCTATCCTGAGGAAGAGCTTATGGCCACGGTGGAGCGCATCGTCGAACTGTTCGCGCCGCGCCTTATCCTCGGGATCTCAGATGAGCTGCCGGAGGGATGCGGCGTAGAGGGCGTAGAGCGGATGCGCCGGGTCGCCGAGTGGTGCCGCGGACATACCTACTAGGTCGTCCTCTGCCGCCAACTTGCTCACAAAGGCCGGCTTACCCCGCCGATCAACCGGCCTACCCGAACGTAGCTATCAGCTCGAACGTCTTGCCGTACCTGGTTGCCCCTGGCAGAAGACTAGTCGCCCACGGGCAAGCGGTTGAGCAGCGCCACGTAGGGTCCATAATCCAGTTTGGGGCGCGGATCCATCGCCAGGTACAACTCGACCATGCCGTCGCCGCTGTCGCGCTCGCGGCGCTGCTTCAGCAACCCCGCGATGATCTTCTGCTGGGATTGCCAAGCCGCCAACGCCTCGGCGATACGCTCCTCCAGCGCGTACGGAGCCACCAGGGCGCGGTTGGCGCGGATGTCCGTCGGGGCACCAGCCACCAGCGCATCTTCGGGACTCAGGTCCGCCCAGACGGCGTACTGCAGCACGCTACGCACGGCGGAGGGCCGACCCCAGTCCACACCCACGGGATCACCCGCTTGAATCCCATCGTAGCGTCCCAGATCATAAGCTGCCTCGTGATCCAGATGCTCACGGTAACCGTTGGGGATCATCAAGCGGGTCACCCTGATACGTCGTAGCAGGGTCACAAAGGGCTGCAGGGTCCCCAGACGGCCAGAGGGCAGTTTCCAACCCAGGTACCCCACGAGCGAGAAATCGGGATACCCCAGATAGTGCACACGATCGGACGGAACGCCCAGAGCACCATAGGCCGCGAGCGATTCTTGGCGACGCTTATCGACGATGGTCTCCCGATCCTCGACCCGGCTGTATCCAGCGCTGCCGTCGCAACAGATGGCAATGTGGGCAACGCCCCCGTTCTCCTGAACAGCGGCGATGGCATAGCCCGCTCCCAAGAGGGCGTCATCGTCGTGGGGGCTTAGCACCAAGACGCGCTCATCCCCCGGTGACCAATCCGGGAACAGAACGTCGATGTCGTGCGAGCCCCGGCCCCCTCGTAGATCATAGTAGCAGAAGTGGTCCATCATAAAGCTGCCTCCCCCATATCTGGCAATCCGGCGCTGAGCGATCTATGACTGCTCCTGCGCGTCCAGGATGGCCTCTATCAACGCGCGCGCCTTGCGGATATCCTCCTTCTGCTGGGGGCCGCTGATCTCGCGCTCGATGATCCAGGCCCCATCGTATCCATAGGAGAGCAACTTGGGGACGAGCCGGTGGAAACCCACTCGCCCCTCGCCCACCGGCTTTTCCTCGCCTAGGTAGCGCGGATCGGTGGGGTACTCGCCATCTTTGACGTGTACCCCGCGGACCGTGTCTCGAAAGATATCCACGGCGTCCACGGGGTTGGCCTTGCCGTAAAGCAACAAGTTGGCGGGATCCAGGTTGATGCCCAGGTTGCCCGTGCCTACATCCGCGATGATGCGCATGAGCGTCGTGGGTGTCTCCTGGCCAGTCTCAAAATTGAGATAGAGGTCGCGCTGGCGGCAGTAGAGGGCGAGCTCACGCACCGCGGCCACCACCTCCCGGTACTCGGTGGTAGCAGGGTTCTCGGGGATGAAACCCATGTGCGTGGTGACGTCGGTGAGGCCGAGCGCCGCGGCAAAGTCAGCACCCCGCTTTAGCATCTCCATCCGCGCAGCGCGATAAGCGGCAGGCACGATGCCAAGCGTCAGCGGCCCCTCGACAAAGTTCCACACCGCGGGGCGTCCCCACCCAGCCCACAAACTGGCGACCTCGACGCCGCCCTCGAGCGCCTCTCGCGTGC
>CAZTMY010000305.1:0-2918 GCA_964614895.1 uncultured Anaerolineales bacterium | reverse complement strand
AAACCCTCCCCAACGATCGTGCCGACCGATTCGCCTGCGACGGCCTCGCCACCCCGAACGAGCCCCGCGGGCACACCTACGGGCCGACCGACGGCGACCCTCACGCCCATTTCTCTTGCCTCGCAACACCTCACACTGGCGCGTGATGGTAGCATCCTCTACGGGGGCCTCCGTGGCGAAGATCCGCAGCAGATCGCTCAGCTCGAGTTCGCCGAGAGTTGGGACATGCGAGCTGGCAAACTCGCGTTGGCCCAAGGCAACCTCGTCCAGATGGTCGACCTTGTTCGGGGCACCCACTGGTCTCAGCATGTGGAGCAGGGACAGACGATATGTACAGACGTCCTTTGGGGTAACCAGGGGCGGGATCTGCTGCATGTTGCCGTCATTGAGAATGGCGAAAGCCACCACATCAGACTCTGCGTCCTTGACGGCGAGACGGGGGGGGTATTGGGGGCGCGAGACCTAGCGGACGCAGGTGCGGTCATTGCCTTGCTCTATGATGACATCGGCGGTCGAGTCTACCTCGCTGTGCAGGGAGAAACGGGCGAGCTCACTGAGGTGAGCGTGGTGCCGCTTCTGGAAGAGCGGGAATCCACCTCATACCCGATTCAGGGCCAGCTCCCCGCGTCGGTGGATAGAAAGGGGCAGCGCCTGGCGTACGTCTCGCTTGATGCTGCCTCGCTCTGTATCCAGGAGCTTGGGGGCGGCATCCCGGTTCGTTGCGTGGCATTGCCAGAAGGGCAGCTTCCCACATCGTACGCCTGGTCCGACGCCGGTGATGTGCTGGCTGTGATGCTGCAGCCCAATCCAGCCGCAACGACAGTACAGCCGGAGGATGCGGGGCTCTGGGTTCTTTCAATGAACGACCCCACCCTGCACCAGGTATTGGGGCACGAGGGGCCTATGTCTGCGGTCTTGGGTTGGTCTCCGGGTGATGAGTTGATTCTTGCGCGCCACAGCGGTGGCAGCATTCCGGATCACGTCTATCTGATACGACCCGACGGCGGCGACCGCCGGATCCTTCCCCAGTCGGAGCGAACCGTCCCGCTAGGGTGGATACCAGCACGCACGCCCGATGCGCCCAAGGTTCAGCTCGATCCGTGGCCCATGCGCTTCGCCAGCCAGAGCACGGATGCCAAAAGCTTGGCGAACACCACCGCGCGATGGCTGGCTACCACGGAGGGGCAGGGCGACGATGAGCTCTCCGAGCTTCTAAGAGGCTATATCAGCGCGTCAGGCTGGGAGACGGACCTAGCTGGCCCCCAGGTAGTGCGTGTCGCCGAGGGGCTTCACGTCGTCCACCTGCCGCCATTGGCGGTCTATGTATGCGAGGGAGGGTCCGCCTATGCCATCGCTTCCGGACAGTTGATTCAGGATGCGCGCTATGAAGGCGACCGACTCGCGGTGATCTATGCTACCATCGGGGCCAGCTCGGTGACCCCGGGCTTTGCCTTGGCAGAGCGCGACGGGCAGGGCTGGCGAGTAGCATGGACCCCGCAAGGTCAGCGATACTGGGTTGCCACCGACGGGGAGATCAGCTTTGCGAGCGAGGGCCTCGACAGACTGAAGGTGCGTGGGTCCTCCTTCGGGCTACAACCGGGGGCGGGCGATGCCTTCCGGGAGTGCCACGCATGCCTCCATCGCTGGTTACAGACCGAGTGGGTACGTACAGGCAGCACCTACGCCCTGGCCAACGAGGCGGTCGCGTCCATGCCTCGCGATGAAGCGTTGTGGGCACTCACGGAGCGCACGCCTTACGCCGTGCTCCACGAGACACTGCGCCGGCTGCGTCTCGGACAGAGTGCCTCCGAGCTCGCGAGCGCTCACGCAATGGCACAGTTGGTGGAGCTTGGCCTCACGGATTCCCAACGTCTGCTTGTCGGCGAGCAAGAGACTGAGGAGGTGGTCCTCTTTTCCGATTTGGATATTGGCGTGCGGTATGAGGCCGAGGTACGTCAGGGCAAGTTGGTGTCGGTGGCAAGCGCAACCAAATAGAGTTAGGTGTATGGGCTCTGTAGGTGAGGAAGCCATTGTCGACACACTATCTCCATGGTATAATGTTACTGTTCAGCGTCGATCTTGTTTGAATTCGTCGTTCGCGTGCCTATAGCTGCACCGCGCAGTGAACACTGCTGGCCGGGGAAAGGGAGGCTGAGGGTGATGAGCAGCAAAAGATGGCGAGGGCGCCAGAAAGCGATGCGGGCGATTCTACTCCTGGTAATGCTGCTTGCGGGAGTTGTCACCGCCGCGCCGGTTTCGGCCAACAGCGTTACCTGGCGGGGTGAGTACTATGACAACTTGAATCTAGTAGGTGCGCCTGTGCTCGTGCGAGATGACACGGCCATCAATTTCGATTGGGGCACAGGTTCACCGGCATCCGGTGTCCCCAGTGACCGCTTTTCCGTGCGCTGGACGGCCTGGGTCTCCATGAGCGCGGGAGACTATACTTACTCTGTCCGTGTGGACGACGGCGTACGGGTCTGGATTGACGACCAATTGGTCCTCGATCAGTGGAAGGACCAATCTGCTACCACGTACACCTTCACGCGCTACATGACGGAGGGTAACCATGCCATCCGGGTCGAGTACTATGAGCACCTAGGCGTGGCGCTATGCCAGGTCTCTTGGGTCGCTGGGACTGTGCCCGTAACGGGTTGGCGCGGCGAGTACTATAACAACACCTACCTAGGCGGTGACCCAGCGTTGGTGCGCACCGATGCTTCGATCAGTTTTGACTGGGGCGCGGGCGCTCCGGGCACTGGCATCAATGCCGACAACTTTTCGGTGCGTTGGACCCGTGACATTAACTTTGCGGCTACCGGCACGTACAACTTCTCGGCGCGTGTGGACGATGGCGTGCGGGTTTGGGTGGATGGCAATCTCATCATCGATAGGTGGATTGAGCAACCGCCGACCAC
>CAZTMY010000304.1:0-2925 GCA_964614895.1 uncultured Anaerolineales bacterium | reverse complement strand
GCCATGACCATGGCGATGGAACGGACAAGGCCTATCTTATCCGGCTCGAATACGCGCTGTGAATAGACATTGAAAAACAAAGGAACCACCAAGGCCGCCAGCAACCAACCGGCCTCGATAACGGCCTCACAGAATACGCTCAGCCTCGTCCGCATGGCATTTCCCCTACTCTACCCCGCCCTCGTCGTGCCATCTCGGGTCAGCCCTCCCTAACCCCGGAGGCTTGAGTCAAGACCTCCTCGTAAACTCTCTCCACCGCCGCGAGCATACGGCCGGCACCGAACGCCTGCGCGCGAAGGCGAGCGCCCGCGCTGAGACGGCTGTACAAGGCGCCATCGCCCAAGAGACGGTTGATCGCATTCGCCAACGCTGCGGGATCCTTGGGCGGCACTACCAAACCCGTCTCACCATGACGGTTCACGAACGTTGTGCCCGTGCCAAGCTCGGTACCCACCACGGGGAGACCCGCAGCCAACGCCTCCAACTGGGCAATGCCAAAGGTCTCGCTAGGTTCGCAGGATGGCAACACAAAGAGATCGGCTGCCTGGTAGTACGCCGGTAGATCGTCATCGTTGACGCGGCCCACGAAACGCACTCGCCCACCAAGCCCCAACTCGGCTACCCGCTGCCGCAGTTCGCCTTCCCGAGGCCCCTTTCCTACCAGCACAAGGACAGCCTGCACCTGTGCCATCGCTTCTACGAGGTATCGCAATCCCTTGTAGTACCGAAAAACCCCCACAAACAGCAGCAAGGGTAAGCCCTGGGCTATGGCGCGGAGCTCCGCCACCCGTTCCGGATCAGCCGACGCAAAGCGCTCCAGCGGAATCCCATAAGGGATCACCAAACATTTGGCACGGTGTTCTCCAAGGGTCGCCGAAGTTAAATGGGCAGGGGTTGATACCAGAATCCGATCGACGCTCCTCAGAACTTGCCGCATCAAGGGGCGGTAGAGGCGAGCCAAGCGTCGCTGACGCACCACGTCGCTGTGATAGGTTAGCACGGTCGCGCGGCTCTTCCCAAAGAGATACTGGAAGACCTCCGCAGGCGGGTATGGCGAGTGCACGTGCGTCACGTCCGGTCGCCTGCGGCATAGCTCCCAACCTAGCCGCAAGCTCAGCGGCGTCGAAGCGACCTTGATGAAGCGACCGGCCTTGGTTACGTCCACACCAGCGACGCGCTCTCGCATGCCGCACAGACTCGGGTTGGTGACCAGCACCGCAACGTCGTGGCCCGCACGCGCCTGGCCCTCGGCGAGAAGCCGTATGTGATTCTCAATCCCCCCCACCACGGGGTAATAATCCTTATACAAATGGAGAATACGCACCTACGCCGTCCCTTCCAAGGCATCATCGAGAGCGCCACGGACTAGAGCAGCGGTTCGCTGCCAGGTATAGGTTGCTGCTCGCTTCCGGCCCTTGGCCGCTAAACAGTCCCGCGCGGCCGCGTCGGTCATCAGTGATACCAGCGTCCCAGCCATGGCACCGACATCAACAGGATCAAAGAGCGCGGCCGCATCCCCCACGACCTCGGGCAGTGCGGACCGTCGAGATACAGCCACTGCCACGCCAGACGCCATCATCTCGAGCGCCGGCAGCCCGAACCCCTCGTACAGCGAGGGCACGACACCAATATCCGCAGCCGCATAGAGATCGGCTAGCGTCTGCTCGCTCACCTGCCCAACACCACGAACAGACCCGCCCACACCGAGGCGCTCGGCCACAAGCAGGGGATCTTCCCACCGGGGATCCACGCTACCGACCAGGACCAACTGCCACGCTTGCCGCAATGCGAAAGGCACCAATGCCCAGGCGCGAAGCAACCGCTCCAAGTTCTTGTGAGGCCGGTTGGTACTCACGCAGAGCACAAAGGGCAGCTTGATGCCCAACCGAGCCACAGCATCGCTCCACGCCTCGCGAGATCTCGGGTGGAATCTCGCGTCCACACCCAGCGGCGCCACGGTCACGGGCGAATGGTGCGGGATCAGCCGTGTGAGATCATCTCGCGTCGCCTTGGAGCTCACTACCACGGCCACCGCTCGACGCACGGCGCCACGCATCAGACGCTTGTACGCCCAACGCCTCCAGGGCGGCTGAAAGCTGTCGCGCAGCAACCATGGCGTCAGATCGTGAACCGTCAACACAAGAGGGCAACTGAGGCCTAGTGGTGCGCCCCAGTGCGGCGCTAGGTAGATCGTCCCCCCAGCACGTTGCACCAATGGCGGAACGATCAGATGCTGCCTCAAACCCAAGGGACTACAGGACACCGCGATCAGCTCCACCTGCGGCTTTGCCGCCAAGGCTTCGATGTCAAACCGATGGTTCGGCGCCAAGGGATCATGCAGCAACAGCAAGCGATCATTCCCCGTGGCGGGCGCAAGGTGAGTAGCAAGCTCGAAAGCGTACCGCCCCACACCAGGGTAGTGGTCCTGGATATAGCGCCCATCCAAGACCAGGTTCACGCCCTAACTCCCTTCTGCCGGGCCACCTGAAGGAACACCCCTTCCACACGACGCGCCACGTCATGCGCGTCATAGTGAGCTACCACTCGTGCGCGTGCCGCCTCGCCCAGCTCACGGCGCCGGTCCGGGTCTCGCAGCAGGGCCAGCGTCGCTCGGCCCAAGGCCTCATAATCGCCGGGAGGGACCAGAAGACCTGTCTCGCCGTCCACAACGATCTCCTTGGGGCCACCCATGGCGTAGGCCACCACCGGTCGCCCGGCAGCCATAGCCTCAATCACAACCCGACCAAATGCCTCCGGCTCCACCGAGCAGTGTACCGCGATGTCCATGGCCGCATACGCCGCGGGCATGTCTTGCTGATGACCGGCAAAGACCACCCTGTCTTCAAGCCCCAGTGACGCTGCCAGACGCTTGAGCATGGGCAGATAGGGCTTCCCCCCCCGGAAGACGGCTCCACCCACCACTAG
>CAZTMY010000303.1:0-2980 GCA_964614895.1 uncultured Anaerolineales bacterium | reverse complement strand
GCTATAGGGGGCTGGATGGCCACCTATCTCCTCGCCCATGACCTGGGCACCACGGGCGTCAAGGCCTCGTTGTTCGCAGCCGATGGCCACGTGGTCGCCGCGGCGTTCGAGGGGTATGCCACGCGCTACCCCCGCCCCGGCTGGGCCGAACAGGATCCCGCCGACTGGTGGCGCGCGGTGTGCGCGGCCACGCGGCGGCTGTTGGCCCAATCTCATGCCGATCCTGGCGACATCGCCGCCGTCAGCTACTCGGGGCAGATGATGGCCGGCCTGCCGGTGGACGCCGCCGGCCAGCCGCTGCGCGACGCCATCATCTGGGCGGACGTCCGCGCCGACGCCGAGGCGACGCTGCTGGCGCAGCGCGTGGGCCGCGACCGTGTCTATACGCTGACGGGGCACCGGCCCGGCGCCAGCTATACCGCGGCCAAGGCGATGTGGGTGCGCGCGCACCAGCCCGAGATCTGGGCGCGCACGGCCAAGCTGCTCCAACCCAAGGACTATGTGGCCTTCCGGCTGTCGGGCGCCATGGCCACCGACTATTCCGACGCCTCGGGGACCAACCTGTTCGAGCTGGCGGAGCGGCGCTGGTGCCAGGAGATCCTGGACGCCATCGAGCTGCCGGCGGCGTTGCTGCCCGAGGCCGTGCCCTCGGCCACGATCATCGGCAGCGTGACGCCCGAGGCCGCCGACGCTACCGGCCTGGCTCCGGGCACGCCGGTGGTCATCGGCGGGGGCGATGGCGCCTGCGCCACCGTGGGGGCGGGTGTGGTGCGCCCGGGTGACGCCTACACCTACATCGGCTCGTCCTCGTGGATCGCCTATGTCTCGCGAGAGCCGCTGCTGGATCCGCAACAGCGGGTGTTTACGTTCGCCCACCTAGACCCGTCCTACCTATCCCCTACCGGCACCATGCAGTGCGCCGGTGGCTCGTACGACTGGCTGGTGCGGCTGTTGCGAGGCGAAGGGGACGCGCCCGATCACGCCGCGCTGGACGCTCTGGCGGCCGGGGTGCCGCCAGGATCGCGGGGCCTGCTCTATCTGCCCTACCTGATGGGCGAGCGCAGCCCCCACTGGAACCCGCGGGCGCGGGGGGCCTATATCGGGTTGACCATGGCCCACGGCCGCCCCGAGGTGGCGCGAGCCACGCTGGAGGGCGTCGCCATGAACCTGGGCTTGATCCTGGCGGCGTTCCGCGAGGCCGGCGCCGCGCTGGAGAGCATGCGCGTCATCGGGGGCGGGGCGCGCGCGGCGGCCTGGCGGCAGATCCTGGCGGACGTGTTCGATCTGCCGCTGCGGCGGCCCACGCTGCTGGCCGAGGCCACCGCCCTGGGCGCGGCCATCGCCGGCGGCGCGGCCGTGGGGCTGTGGCCCGATTATGCCGTAGCCGCCGAGCTGGCACCGGCGCGCGCGGCCGAGCGCCCCGATCCTGAGCGCGTCGCCGCCTACCGTCGGCTGCGAGAGCTGTTCGCGGATGCCTACCGGCGCCTGGAGCCATGGTTCGAGACCTTGGCAGATGAGGCCTTGGCCCAATAGGGCCAGGCGCGGGCAGCTCAGCGCGTGGCAGGTACGCCAGGCCGCGCGCCATTGGTGACGGGGCCATTCCCCACAACATGGATGGAGCGATTTTGAGCCTTGGACTGCATCAGCGACCACTCGCTGAGCCATCTCGGAGGAGCAGATGACACAGTACTTGGACCTAGTGTTCAACTTGGGAATTCTGGCATTAATTGCCATCCTGGCGGGAATTCTTGCTAACCAGAAAAAGCTTCATAAGTATCAGGTTCCCTTGCAAGGTCTCTTGTTTGGAACCAGCTCTGTTTTGGTGATGCTCAATCCATTGGTGCTGGCCCCGGGGCTCATCTTTGATGGCCGGTCGGTGCTGCTCAGTATCTGCGGCTTCTTTTTCGGACCAATAGCAGCGGCCATTGCTGCGGTCATGCCGCTGGCGCTGCGCATATACCAGGGTGGTCCCGGAGCTGTAATGGGCGTTTTGGTGATTGCCACTTCCTCAATGATCGGGGGCGGGTTTCACTATCTTTACAGGCGGAAGGGGCAGCGTGTATCTGCCTGGGTGCTTGGTCTTATGGGCATCCTGGTGCATGCAGTGATGGTTCTTCTCATGTTCACCTTGCCGGCAGAATACGTCATGAGCACGATCAGGCGGCTTGCGGTGCCAGTGATGGTGGCATATCCCCTGACCACAGTGTTCATGGGCAAGACTCTATCGGTAGCCAACGCTTATTACCTAGCAAGTCAACGCCAAGCCAACATCCTAGAAGCTACCAGAGCGGGTACCTGGGAATGGAACGTGCAGACCGGGGAAACCATATACAACGAAAACTGGGCTGAACTCATCGGCTACACTTTGGACGAACTTGGCCCCCTCTCTATAGAAACATGGAGAAATCGCGTCCACCCGGATGATCTGATACGGTCCGACGAGCTGCTGGAGCGGCATTTTGCCGGCGAATTGCCATACTACGAGTGTGAGTGCCGCCTGAAGCATAGGGACGGCCATTGGGTATGGGTCCTGGATCGAGGCAAGGTCGTTTCTTGGACCGATGACGGCAAGCCTCTCTGGATGTTCGGCACGCATCAGGATATCACCGAGCGCGTGCGGGCCGAGGAGGCGCTGCGCGAGAGCGAGGAGCGGTATCGGCTGCTGGCAGAGAACATGACTGATGCCGTCTGGCTGATGGACAGGGATCTGACCTTTCGCTATGTGAGCCTAGCCGTCCCATCGTTGACCGGCTATACGCAGGAGGAGTGGCGTGGCACCAAGTTGGCGGATCACCTCGACGAGGCCAACCTAGCCATCGCGATGAAGGCGCTCCGGCGGGCGCTGGCCGCGCTGCCAGAGCAGCATCCTGTAGTAGTAGAGTGCGAGTTGCTGCGCAAGGACGGCACAGCGATGATGGTCGAGACAAGGGCAAAGGTATTGGTGGACGAACAGGGGCGGCCGACGGGCGTGCATGGCGTG
>CAZTMY010000302.1:0-2996 GCA_964614895.1 uncultured Anaerolineales bacterium | reverse complement strand
AGTGCGGCCAAGCCCAGAAGCTGCAACACCTCGTCGACACGCAAGCGCATCTCGTCTCTCGGCAAAGCGGCGTTCTCCAGGGCAAAAGCCACCTCATCCTCGACGCGATCGAGCACGAACTGGGCCTCGGGGTCCTGAAAGACGAACCCGACCACCCGGCTCAGCGTTTGGGGGCCGACTGCGATGGGATCATGCCCCGCCACCTCGACGGTGCCGCACACCGACCCGCCACTGAAGTGGGGGACGAGTCCATTCAGGCAACGCAAGAGGGTGGACTTGCCACTTCCTGAAGGGCCAGCTACGAGCACGAACTGCCCCTCAGGAATGTCAAGCGTCAGATCATCGAGGGCGGGCTTGTCTTGGCCCGGATAGGTATAGGTCAAATGCGCCAAGTGAATGAATGGTCGCGCGTGCGTGCTACCGGCTTGAGTAGGTTGGCCATCCAAGCGAACCGACCGATTCGGCATCATCCGTTCATCTCCTCCTAGACGCCCCGCCTGGGACCCCGCGCGGAGGGCGCTCTGTCTCCTTCGGTCCAAGCGCGTACAGCGCTGGAGCCAGCAATCCCATGAGGCCGAGACCAACTATCGGATCAAAGCTCGGCCAACTGAGCTGCGGATAGGGGTTGTAGCCCAGCAAGGCGCGTCTAGTGGCCAGCAATGCCAGCGTAACCAGGCAGCCCAACACAATGGCTGTATCACGTGCCCGCCATGATCTCTGTCGGTAAACGGTGTGCTCCGCCGAGCGACCTGCCAGGTAGAACGAGGCTCCCAGCAAGCCCACCGCTAGCACGAAAGCGACCACCGCGACCAGGCGAGCTTGGGGCGCCAACAGATAGCCAAGCCAACCGCCCAAGAGCGCCAAGAGTCCCAGAGCCAAGAGCGCCTGGATGCGAACGGGACGCTCCCTGCCCGAGGTCGCGGCATATCCGCGAGCCACCATCGCTTCTGCCAATCCCAAGGCGTGCTCTAGGGCGCCAACGAGAAGCGGCGTAACAATGGGCAGCCAGTCGCGCAGACCCCGCAGGCGATGCCCGCGTACTGCCTGTGCCTCCCGGATGCGCTGCAGATTCTGCACCGCCTGCGGCACAAAGCTCATCGCGATGGAAACCACTACGCCACTCTCGTGAAAGGCCCTAGGCGTCAGCTTGAGCACATCTCGCGCCGAGAGCGCTCGGTTAAAGGCGGCAAAACCACCAAAGACGACAGCCAAGTTCAGGCCGTTGATGGCCCCAAAGGCCAGCCCCTCCAGCGTGACGGCGCCTCCGAGCAGCGGCACCCACTCTGGCAGCCGGAAAAGCACTGTTGCCCCCACATGCGAGGTGAGGCCGTTTAGCAGCGCCCCAAACGGTATGGCGACCAGCGCAAAGCCAACCGGGCCAAGCGGCAAGGATCGCCCTTTCTCGGCAGAAACACTGATCGCGTGGATGCACAACACCAGCAGAAACAGCAGCAAGCTGTAGAGCGGATTGCGGCTATACGAGGCAGCCACGAGCGTCGTCAGCGCCCAGACGAGCATCGCGCGAGCGTCAGCCACCGGCCACCTCGAACTGGAAGCGTTGCCGGAAGCGCAAAAGCACTTTGGCCATCGGCGCCGTGAGGACGGCCAGCAACGCCACATTCCCCACGGCACGCGCTACATCCCACGCTAGCGAAGTTGCCACATAGAATGTGGCATACTGACGCACCGTCTGCAACAGGGAAAAGCCTTGGCTCCAGGATTGCTCGTGAGGAGCCATCACTAAAGACCAGAAATACAGATTGATGATAATGCCATACAAAAAGCCCCATAGAGCACCCAAGCCACACAGGGCGTAGCGCTCCCAACTTTTACCGTGGCAGGGGACCCAGCCTGCCGTCAGACCAACCCATCCAGCCACAAACATCTGGAAGGGCAGCCATGGGCCAACACCCCCCGTGATCAGCGCCGAGGTGAGGAGGGAAAATGTGCCCATGAGAAAGCCAAAACGCGCGCCGAACACATAGCCAGCGATGATGATGGGAGCAAAGATCGGCGAAAAACCGCCAGGTAGTGGCATGGCGACCTCGATGAAGCGGAGCACGCTGGTCACGGCCACCAGAACCCCTAGCATGGCGATGGCCTTGGCGCTCAGCGATTGGCCTTGCGCCTCTAGCAGGAGCGCCAGTACCGAAAGCCCAAGCAGCCCAGCGGTGAGCAGAGGCGTTGACCAGCGCTGCGCCTCGCTCAGTGACGTGGCCGGCGTCAAGGGAGCAACAAGGGGATAGAGGAAGACGACTATCCCGATGCTGGCGCTCAACGTGTAGATGGCCGCTACTAGATACCGTCGCATAGCTCAGCTCTTCCGACTCGACCACAACAGGGAAATCAGCAAGCCGCCGACGAGAACGCCGAAGACCAGATAGCCCGTGAACGGCCCAGCCGACCCGGCGACCTCTGGCGTGGCAGTTGGGCTGGGAGCGGAGGATGCCCCTAGCGGCGGAACGTGCGGCGCCGTGGGCGCTAGGGTGGGCGTCCTGGAAGGGCTAGGCGTGGGAGGAGATTCTGGCGTATCGGTGAGCGCGGGCGTCTCTGTCACCATCAATGGAGCACAGACGTCCCCAAAAGCGACTATCGGCGGCGGGTCTCCCTCTCCCCAGGCCCACCCCTCGATGTCTCCGTCGCGCACCGCGGTAAGATTGGCCCCCTGCTGCAAGTACGCCCACGCCCCGTCGCTGGCGTGCCAGTACGACCAGTACTTGGGCGCCTGGCACGTCAGGCACGTCTCCGCGGGACACCCGACGCCCTCGATGGCACAGATGGCAGCCCCCATGGGACCAAACGACGCCGTGATGGCCAAGCCGGAACGTGCTAGAACGTCGTACCCGCTGATCTCCGTCTCGTCAAAACTCACGCAACGGGTCGTGGTGCTATCCTCAAAATGCACCACCAGGGCAACGCGGTTCGGCGATTGGGCACGCACCGGAAGAGTCCCCTGGGCCGTGACCGAGGCCACCAAAAGGGCCAAGGTCACGAGC
>CAZTMY010000301.1:0-3004 GCA_964614895.1 uncultured Anaerolineales bacterium | reverse complement strand
GGCCTGCCCCCATCGGCGCGCGCCCTACGACCCCGAGCTCTACCAGCGTCGCTACGCGCCAGACGCCATGCTAACCGAAGCGAACGGGGCCAAGACGCCTCAGCCGTAGCGGCCGAGCTCCTTGGCCAGCCGGACAAACTCGGCGAACTCTGCCAGAGAGACGCTGTCCGGCACCGAGTGGTCCGAGGCGATCACGTAACCACCGCCTTTGCGCATCCCCGGAATCACGCGGCGCATCTCGTCCCACATCTCTTCAGGGCGCTCATAGAGCACCGCGTTCAGGCCCCCATGGAACGCCAGGCAGTCGCCGTAGGTCGCCTTGAGGGCCAACGGGTCCATGCCCGCCTTGACCTCCAGCGGGTTGAGCATGTCCACGCCCAGCTCGATAAAGGCCGGCACCAGGGGATTCACATTCCCGCACGAGTGCAGGCGGACCTTCATCCCGCGCGCATGGGCCCATTCGGCGGCCTTGCGATGCGCTGGCATGATGATCTGGCGATACATGCGCGGTGACATGAACTGCGTGCCCTTGTAGCCCAGATCGTCGGGCCAATGGACCTCGTCAAATGTGTAGCCGGCGTCCAACACGCGCTGCCAGAGGGCCAGGTTAAGATCCAGCATCGTGTGCACAATGTCGGCGATCCACTCGGGATCATCGGCCAGCGCCAGGAGCACGCGTTCGGTGCCCACCACCCACGAATGGGTCACGTCGAAACCGAACCAGAGGTTGGCGGCCAGCCACGCTCCCGCAGCGCGCCACCCGGCATAGCTACGCTTCAGCCGATCCCAGGGAATGCGATCATCGCTGGGGGTCATGCGAGCCTTGGCCTCGGCCCAGCTATCGCGATCGACGATGGTGAAATCGAGGAACTCGGGCACGCCGCCAGCATGCTTCCAGTTGCGCATGGTCACGCCAAAGCTGGAGCGTGTCACCGTGTAGGCGTCGGTCTCCTCGAGAACGGCTTGCGGATAGCGTGGGCTGTTGTCCACGCTGACGCCAATGAGGCGATCCAGACCAAAGTAGCCATTGAAATCGGCCGTCGGCATCCCCTCGCGTTGCCATCGCGCGATGGTCGAGCCCCACGGCGACTCGATGATGGGAACGCGGTCCGCCTCCTGGTGAGCGTACATGCGGCGCATCCGCTCATGGGTCGTCATAGGCTCAGCGATCATGCTTGCTCCTCAGAAGGCTTATAGTCCGGGGTGCCACTCTCGCCAGGCGCGTCTATCTGGCATCACGCACAACCGATGGTCTCGATGCGATAGGGGCTCTCGCGCAGCGGCACGATCCTGCGCCACGTGGCGTAGCCGCTTGGTACTCACTCACCAGTCGCGCGAATCGGGCACCGGCAGCCAGCGCCCACCTTCTAGGATCGACTGCTGGCTGACCAGGCCGGGCAACGTCATGTCCATGGCTTGGTGGATGCCTACAGCGGGCTCGGTCCCTGTGCGGATCGCGTGCACAAAGTCCGCGACAACGTAATAATCTCCGCCCCCATGACCAGCAGCGCTGGCGACGGCATCGTCGCGGCGCCAGTCCTCAGGCAGGTAGGGCTCCAACTCTTGCTCGGCTTGCATCAGGTCCAGCCAACGATCTCGCTCCGGATTCAGGGCGCGCAGCCAGATGCGGTGGCGCTCGCCAGGCGCGCGGGCCGACTCGTAGGCGCCATCGGTACCCTGAAGCTGGTAGTTGTTCATGGCATGGGGCCGATCGGAGAGCATGTCCACACGGATCTTGGCGAGCCCCCCGCTAGCCATCTTGCAGAGCATGACCACCGAGTCCTGGTTCTCATAGAGGTCGCCGCGAGGGTCACGATAGTGGTGGCCGCTGCCAGCGCAGCACACCGAGACGACGCGATCACCCGGCATCCACTGCAGGATGGGCCCGAGGCTGTGCGTCGGGTAGGTGATGCCGTCGATGCCCGTCTGCCACTTGCGTCGCCAAGGCGTCTTCTCGTTGAGCTCCTTGAGCTCATGCAGGTACTCGCCCTCAGCATAGTACGTCTGTCCAAAAAGCCCCGCGCGCACCAGCGCGGTCACCAGCGCGATGGGCCGCGGATGGATATAGTTCTCCGCCATGGCATAGATGGCCGTACTGGCTCGGGCAGCCCGCACGAGATCGCGGCATTCGTCTATGGAGACGCCAGCGGGCACTTCGCTCAAAACGTGGATGCCCCGTTCCAGGGCCGCGATGGACTGGGGCACGTGCAAAGGCATGGGCGTGCCGATCAGCACCGCGTCCACGCCCCCCGCCTCCAGCATCTCTTGATAGTCAGTATACGCGCTCTCAGCGCCCAGGCGCACGCGGGCCTCGTCGAGAGCATCACGGCGAACATCGCACACGGAGCGCACATACACGCCGTCGACGGCATCGATCACGCGCTTGAAGGTTCCGCCCCGCCCGGCCGCGCCCACGACCCCTAGCGCAACTCGCTCTGGTGTGCTCATCAGTTTCCTCCCTCATCGCTCGTTGGGCTGCCGCCCACGAGGAGCAGCACCTCCCACGGCGCGATATTCTGTGGCCAGACGACAACGCCAGACTCCTCGCGCTTCCAGGCGACAGGCTTGTAGCCCGATGGCTGGAGCTGCCGCACCCAGGAGGGCGCCCCTTTGATCCGCACAGTCAGCGGACCAGTGGGATCGAGGCTGTTGTTTAGCAAAGCGACGACGAATCGCGAGCTATCCTCGCTCATTCGCACCAAAGGCGCCACGCGCACCGTCTCGTGGATAGACAGGGGTAGCTGCCCTTGGGCGATCCACTCTGCGAGACGTTGCATCTGGTTGCGCTTCCAGGACCACCCGAGCCGGCTCCAGGGCGCATAGGTCGTGACGCCCACGCGGCCGCCGAGCTCGTTCTGGTAGGCGGTGACACACGGGCCAGCCTCGCGCTCATCGAACCAGCGTGCGCGCGACAGAATGCGAACATCCTCGCCGAGTGGCTCCAACAGGACGCAGGGGTTGGCCGAGGAGATCAGCGCATTGCGGCCGTCGCCTTCATATCCGG
>CAZTMY010000300.1:0-3014 GCA_964614895.1 uncultured Anaerolineales bacterium | reverse complement strand
GGCTCCATTACGATCTCGTCCACAGCCCGCACGAGGTTATGCCCCCGCTCGACCAACATCTTGAGCTCTTGCAAGAGATCCTGGCGCTCCTCATCCTCTTCTGTAAGATCAGAGTCGTCAGCGAGCGAGGCCACTTTTTCGAGTCCCGCGATGACCTGGCTCATCGGCGCCGAATAGCCCTCCCAGGCGATCTCCACATCACTCCAATCCGGCTGGATGCGAGTCGCGGAGGTGATCATGATCTCCTGATCATAGTTTCCGCCCAGAGGGCGCTGCCCCTGGAAGAAATTTCCCAGGCGTTGGAAGAGAGCAACGGCCCCACGGCGAGCGCGATCGGCTTGGCTTGCCACCTCCTCAAGAAGAGATGCCACTCTTTTCCGAGAGGCCTCGTCCTCTTTGCCCAGAAAAAGCATCGGCAGACGCCCGACGATGCCCTCCGGCCTACCACGCGTCCTAGTGCCGACGCCAGCCAAGAACAGCTCGATCTCGCGCCTTCCAACCCTCATCGACATTTGGTCAGTAGCGCGGTCCTCGAGATGGTGCGCCTCGTCGATGATAACATAATCATACTGCGGCAGGACGCGGTTTTCTAGACCTAGATCGGCAAGGAGCAAGGCGTGGTTGACGACTAGCACGTGAGCGCGCTCTGCCTGTGCTCTCGCCCGGTAGTAGAAGCATTCGCCGTTAGCGCGGTAGGGGCACCGATCACCTAGGCAGTACTCGGAGGTGGACTGAATTTGCCCCCAGACCTGGCGCTCGTCATTCACCAACAGGAGCTCGTTTTGATCACCGGTCTTGGTTTGGCCTAGCCAATAGAGCACCTTGGCCAACACCCGGGCCTCGGTTGTGTCCGTATGGCGTGACCGCCGAAACACCCGCAAACGGCGCAGGCACAGATAGTTGCCACGGCCCTTTAGCACCGCAACGTGGAACTTGAGCCCCAGCGCTCTCTGCAGATCGGGAAGGTCCTTCTGCGCTACCTGGTCCTGCAAGTTGATAGTGTTGGAGGAGATCACCACGCGACGGCCGTTCTGCACGGCGAACGTTACCGCGGGGAGTAGGTAGGCCAACGACTTGCCCACGCCTGTGCCCGCTTCGACCATCAGGTGGTAGGAACCGTTCAGCGCCCGAGCCACCTCTTGCATCATTGTCACCTGCTCGGAGCGATACTCGTAGCCCGAAAGAGTCTTGGCAAAGGGGCCATCCTGCTCGAACAGCTCGGTGAGAGCTTCCACGTCCAGAGGTTGGATCGTGTCGTGTGGTTTGAGAGGAGCTATGCGCACCGCGCCTTGCGAGTGACCCGAGCTTGCCCCCTCGGCACCACGCGGCGCGCCAGCCTGCTGCAGGTTCAGCGGGGCGTTCTGGAGAACATCTTCCAGCAATGCCTTTAGAGGCCAGGCATCCGCATCCACCGAGTCGGCGACCTCGCGGATGAGCTCCGGATCCCAGTTCGCAAGCCGTTCTAGCAACGCTAGAAACAAGTCCTTGGCCGCCATGGCATCATCCAAGGCGCGATGCGCGTTAGGATGCGCGATGCCCATGTGCTTGGCCAGATGGGAGAGCGTGTAGCGACGCGCCTCGGGCACGAGGATGGATGCTAACTCGAACGTATCGATGATCTGGTGAGGAGGGGTCAGACCATACCGGGACAGGAAGCTGATATCCGTATCGATACCATGGCCTACGACAGGATGGGATCCTAGCAGTCGGGTGATCCGCGCTTGGATAGCCTCAAACGGCGGTGCATCCCGCAGCTCGTTCGGCGCGATGCCGACCATACGCTCGATCTTGAGGGGGAGTCGCCGAGACGTTCGCACTAGGCTGGCATACTTGTCCAAGACCTCGTCATCTCGAAACTTGACCAGGCCCACCTCGATGATGTCGTCTCGCACGGGATCCAAGCCAGTGAGTTCGAGATCCAGTGCCACGTACGTCCGATTCATGCTGCCTCACGACCTACCAAGCGGTCGCCCGTGGGCATTTCCCCAAGGCGAAGGGGAGGCATCCTCGCCTCGAAGTGCCTCCCCTCGCAGCCAATAGGCATACTCTAAGCCAATACGAGGCGATACAGGATACCACCGAGGCTTAGCGCCAACAGCGCTTGACCGTCAGAAGCGGACGTCACGGCCAGATTGACAAAGCTATGCGCCTCTAGACCTTCACCACATAGGTGCCAGGTACGTCCGCCATCGGTGGAGGCGTGAACGCCATTGCCGCTGGCCACGTACAGCACCCCTCCTGCGTCCACCGGACCTACAGCCACTACGCTCAACGCGTTAGCGCCCCGCGGGTCCACGACAGTGCTGATCCAAACATCTTTGGCTCTCAGAAGCGGCCGCAGACAGTAGGTGTCGGTGACCATCACCACGTGGTTGATGGCATCGGGATCATCTTCGGGCAAAGCAATGTCCAGCCAGCGCGCGTCCGTCGTCTGCGCGGTCAGTTGTCTCCAGTCCTCGCCCCCATTCGTGCTACGCCACAGCGCCACACGCGCTTGGCGGGTGCCGGTGCTTGGGCTGGCCGTCCCCATGAGAAGCGTGTGATCCTCGGCATAGTTAGGCGAAGCCACGAGTGAGAGCACGGGTTGCCCCTCACAAGGAGAAGGCATGTCTTCCCAAGTGATACCACCATCCTTCGACTTGAGCAGGCGCCCTTCACCCGTGCCCGCCCAGGCGTCTTGGGTCCCTTGCACCCATAGCAACGACTGCACATTGGGCACGTCATTCACGATAGACCAGACGCCATCAGATCCCCGCACGATTCCACTGGCCTGACTGGCGAGCAAGATAGCATCACCGACCGCCAGATCCGTCAGCGGCTGATAGGGGGTTAGACCCTCGACTGGCGCCCAGTTGGTGCCCTGGTCGTGGGATACCCATAGGCCCTCTTGGGGGCCAAGCGCATAGACCACGTCTTCTGTCGCCGCCAGCTTGGCAAAGCCCCGCGCGGCCAATGCGGCGCTGCGATCCGTCCACGTCTCGCCGCCATCCGGCGAGAGCCAAACGCCATCCGCG
>CAZTMY010000299.1:0-3017 GCA_964614895.1 uncultured Anaerolineales bacterium | reverse complement strand
CTCAGGATATCCATCACTTCCTCAAAGGTGCCATCGTCATAGAGCGTCGACTCGCGGAACCACCGGTCGTAGGTGACGCCCATGCGCTCCAAGTCCTTACGCGTTTCGTCGAGCACGCGGCCAAGCCCCACTTTACCCACGGCCACTATCGCCTCGTCACGAGGCATGGTCAGGTACTTGTCACCGGCCTCTCTCGCCAGCGCTTCGCCCATGGCCACCATGTGCTGGCCATGATAACCATCCTCTGGCACTTGCTCATCGCGCCCCAGAGCCTGGGCGTAGCGAGCGTATAACGTCTCATAGAAGACACGCATCCGGCTGCCGGCATCATTGACATAGTACTCGCGTTGCACCTCGTAGCCGGCCGCTTTGAGCACGCGGGCAAGCGCGTCGCCAAGAACGGCGTTCCGAGCGGAGCCCATATGTAAGGGCCCGGTAGGGTTCGCGCTGACAAACTCTACCTGGACGCGTTGACCACGCCCAATATCCACGCAGCTAAAGGCCTCACCAGCCTCAAGCACCGCTTCAACTTGCTCCGCCAGCCAAGCCTCCCTCAGGCGGAAGTTCAGATACCCCGGAGGCGCGACCTCCGCCTCTGCCAAGAAGGGCATGTCCGGCAGACGCTCGGCCAAGGCCTCAGCGATCTTCAAGGGGGCCATGCGCGCCACGCGCGCCAATTGCAAGCACAGGGGCGTCGCATAGTCGCCCATTCCCTCGTACTTGGGCCTTTCCACGGGGATCTGGTCGGGTATGGCAAACGCGGGAAGCGCGCCCTCCTGCTGAGCGCGCTCGAGGGCCTCAGCGATACCTCGCTGCAATGCGTCATCGATCAGGGTCATCTACTTCAGCTCCATCCAGTTGCGCCCCACCGCAGCGTCCACCTTGAGCGGAACGCGCAGTTTGTGCGCTTGCGACATCGTATTGATCACTAGGTCACGCACCTCGCCGAGATCATCCTCGGGCACTTCCAACACCAGTTCGTCGTGCACCTGCAGCACCATAGCCGCATCACTCTGCAGATTCTGTAGGGCATCATGCAAGCGGATCATGGCAACTTTGATGATATCGGCTGCGCTGCCTTGAATGGGCATGTTGATTGCCGATCGCTCCGCACGTTGCCGCAACGAGTTGGCGCTACGAGACTGCAGCTCTGGGAAATAGCGCCGGCGCCCGAGAATGGTCTCCACATAGCCCTGCTCGTACGCTTGAGCCTTGATCTGTTCCAGATAGCGCTTGACGCCACGGAACCGCGTAAAGTAGGTCTCGATAAAGCCCCGCGCCTCTTCCTGTGTGAGATCCGTACGCGCGGCTAGCCCATACTCGGACATACCGTACATCAGGCCAAAGTTGATCGCCTTGGCCAAAGCACGTTGCTCCTTCGTCACTTTGTCCAGAGGGATCCCCAAGACCGCAGCGGCTGTCGTAGCGTGTACATCCTCATCGCGCTGGAAAGCGCTGATCAGCTCGGGATCCTCGCTCATGTGTGCGAGGAGGCGCAATTCAACCTGAGAATAGTCGCAACTCAATAGCAGGTACCCCTCAGGAGCGGCAAAGGCGCCACGCACCAAACGCCCCTCTTCAGTGCGCACCGGGATATTCTGCAAGTTCGGGTCACTGGACGACAACCGGCCCGTGCTCGCGCCAGTCTGATTGAACGACGTGTGGATGCGTCCGGTCTCGGGGTTGATCAGTTCGGGCAGAGCGTCCACATAGGTACCCTTGAGCTTGCCGAGCGAGCGGTACTCCAGAATGAGCTTCACGATGGGGTGCATATCTTTGAGCGCGTCCAACACCCGGGCATCGGTAGAATACCCCATCTTGGTTCGGCGCTGCGTGGGCAAGCCAAGCTCATCGAACAGGACTTTGCCTAGCTGCTGGGTCGAGTTGGGATTGAAGGGGTGTCCTGCCAGCTCATAGATGCGCTGCTCCAGATCCTGGAGCTTGGCCTCGAGCGTCTCTGACATGCGAGCGAGGTAATCACGATCTACCGCCATGCCGCGGATCTCCATCGCTACCAAGACGGGCACCAACGGCATCTCAACCTCGGTGAACAGCTCCCACTGGTTGCGCTCACAAAGCTCACGCTTCAGCACATCTGTGAGGCGCAGTGTCATGTCTGCATCAGCGCAGGCATACGGCGCCACCTTGGTCACGGGGATCACGTCCATGGTGAGCTGATTGCGACCCGATCCGATCAGCTCATCAATGGGCTGCATCATTACGCCCAAGCGCTGGAATGCCTGCGTCTTGAGCCCGATGCCGCGGCCCTCTGGCTCCAGAATCCAGGCAGCCAGCATGGTGTCATTGACCAGGCCACGCACGGGCATGCCATGACGAGCTAGAACTATGATGTCGTATTTGGCGTTGTGCATAGCCTTGGGCAGCTCGGCATTGGCGAGCAATGGCCCCAACAGCTCGCGGACTTGGGCCAACTCGAGCTGTGGACCGCGATGCGTTCGAGGATCGTGACCCACTGGTAGATAGTACGCCCGCCCGGGTAAATCGGCCAAGGAAATCCCAACCAACCGTGCCCGCATAGCGTCGGTAGTCGTGGTCTCGGTATCCACAGCCAGGAGCTTGGCCTCGCGCAGAAGATCGACCAACTCTCGCAGCTTGGCCGCCGTATCCACGACGCAATAGGCATTCTGTTCGTTGCCCTCCCCCAATGGCTCTTTGGCCTCTGTGACCTCGCGGAACATACTTAGCTGCGCTGGCGCCTCCCGCACCGTGCCGGGAATACGCTCCATTAGCGAGCGGAACCCGAGCGTCCGCATCAAGTCCATGACTTGATCGCGGTCCATCTGGCCCCACTCGGCCGCCTCGAGATCGAGCGGAAGATCAAGATCGCGCACGATGGTAGCCAGATGCCGGCTCAGGAAAGCTCTCTCGCGGTCTCGCTCAAGAGCGTTGCGGAACCGGGCCGGCGTCACTTCCTCCAGATGGTCATATACGGCATCCACCGTGCCATACTTTTTCAGGAGTTTACTTTTCCTTTCCAGGCTTTTAGGTGTTATTCT
>CAZTMY010000298.1:0-3019 GCA_964614895.1 uncultured Anaerolineales bacterium | reverse complement strand
CCATACTCGGCCACGGCATCAAACGTCAGGACATCCTCCGCCGACTTGAAGGGACTAGGCTTGGCCTCACGGAGATCTATGCCGTGTTCCAGGAACTCGGCGTGCCCCATGTCCGTGGTGCGACCGCGCTCCGACCACGGCTCGGGGCCCTCGTTGGTCGACCAGATAAAGTCAATATCCCAAGCCTCCATAAAGGCGCGCTCGCGTTCGATACTGGGCTCGTACATGCCAGTGACGCGGCGCTTGAGTGCGTCGTTGCTGCAGTACTCTGTGTGGGCCAACCGCGGCGTCGGCCGCAGGTTGAGGGCATCTATCCCGATCTGGTAGCTCATGGTCCCTTGGCCTAGCGCTTGACGGCCTTGACGAGGTCGCTGCAGGCCTTGGCAAAGATTCCCACGTCCACACCCAGCGAGATGTACTGCACGCCGGCGTCGATCCATCGCTTGGCCGTTTCCGGATCGCCAGCAAAGGTGCCTGCCCACTTGCCCGCGTCGCGGATCTTGCGAGTGGCCTCGATCATCCCCTGTACCACTCGCGGGTCGTTCACTTGGCCTGGGATGCCGTATGATTGCGAGATGTCATACGGACCTAGGAAAACGATATCTAGATGATCGACCTCGAGGATCTCGTCGAGGTTTTCCAAGCCAGTCTTGCCTTCGACGTGGACGATGACCAGTTGTTCCTGGTTGAGCCGGTCGGTGATGCCCTCCAAGCCCAACGCCGTATAGTCACCCGCCCGGGTAAAGAGCGAAAGGCCCCGCATGCCCCATGGCTGATATTTGGCACCTTGCACGGCGGCCTCGGCGTCGGCGCGCGTCTCGATCTGCGGGATTTGCACCCCCGATGATCCGATGTCTAGCGCCCGCTGGATCTGCGGGCCATCGTTTTTGCGCACCCGCACGATGGCGCTCAGACCGGCGCCCTGCCCCGCTCGGCACAGGTCCTCCGCCGTCTCCACAGAGAGCGGGCCGTGCTCCATATCGATGATGGCATAGTCGAACCCAGCTAGGGCAGCAATCTCGATAAAGGCAGGATAGGCACAGTTCATAAAGGGACCGATAACCACCTCGCCCCTCGCCAGTTTAGCCTTGAGCTGATTCTCACGCATGGTACTGTGCTCCTCAACTTGCTCAGCGCTCGCTTCAACTGGCGCAACTCTAGAGGCGTTAGGCAGCCACGTCAAGGCGACGCGCAGCAGAACGCATCGAGCCGAGACCTTGCGGCCCCGGCTCGATGCGGGAGAGATAGGTGGAGTTGATCAGAGTCGCAGCTCGCGCGCAACCAAACGCTGGCTGCGTTGATCTAGAGCGTTCAGATCGCGGATTTCGTAGCGGGCTTCGTTGATGTCGATCAGAATCCAGCGTGTGGGAGAGACCTCTCGCGCATAATGAGCCACGCTGTCTCGCATGGTGAACTCGAGCGGCCCTTTGTCCGTATCGACATCCCAGTAGAGAAAGCCGAACTCGGGCCGAATATCTCGTACCTGTGTGATGACAGGTACAAAGTAGTGCAGGTTCATCTCGGCTGCCACGGCCTCGCGATCCTCGGCGCGTAGCTCACGCCAATCGCGGATGATGCCGATCTCCTCCTGCTCCTCGGTGGTAGCGTCCCGCACGGAGAGCAGCACGTTGCTATCATCCACGGGGAAGCAGCTCCGCAGCACAACCCGTGCATACTCGGGACCATCCATCATCTGCATGCGCAGCGTATCCCCATCGCGATGGAAACGGATTTGGTCAGGCTCGAGATAGACAATGTCAAACGTTCGTTGATCCATGGCTCTCCCTAGACTGTGGGCACGCCTTCTAGCGTGGCGAACTCACTTTGCATCTTGACCAGGCTATAGAAGAGGCCACGGTTATTCATTAGCTGCCGAGGCGGGCCCTCTTCGGCCAAGCGGCCGTGGTTCAGGACCATGATGCGGTCGGCGTTGTAGAGCGTCGAAAGTCGGTGCGCAATGGCAATGGTCGTGCGCCCTTGCACCAAGGTATCCAGCGCCTGCTGGATTTGGCGCTCCGTCTTGGTGTCTACCGAAGAGGTGGCCTCATCCAAGATCAAGATGGCTGGGTTGTGCAGGATCGCCCGCGCGATGGACACGCGCTGCAGCTCCCCACCTGATAGGCCCGCGCCACCCTCGCCGACAATGGTGTCATAGCCCTCTGGCAGCATGGTGATAAAGTCGTGCGCGTTGGCTGCCTTGGCTGCGGTGATGATCTCCTCACGTGTGGCGTCAGGCTTGGCATAGGCGATGTTCTCAGCAAGCGTTCCCCGGAACAGGAATGGCCTTTGCAGGACGATACCCACTTGCTGACGGATCTGTTGCATAGCGAGATCGCGAACATCTACGCCGTCGATGCGGATGGAGCCGCGCTGCACGTCATAGAAGCGGCAGATCAGGTTGACCAGGGTGGTCTTGCCAGCTCCTGAGTGACCTACAACGCCGACCATCTCGCCCGGCTCAATTGTGTAGCTGAAATCCCGAATCACTGGGTAATACGGGTCGTAGCCAAAGGTCACGTTGTCGAACTCGATACGCCCGCCGAGGTGCGCCTTTCGCACGGGATAGCTCGGCTGCTTTTGAGGTTCTTCATCCATTATCTCAAAGATGCGCTGAGAAATGGTGGCAAAGCGGTTCATCGACTGGCTGATTTGTGTTAGGTTCGAGAGCGGCGCGTAGAACATCCCCACATAGCTCACAAAGGCCATTAGAGTACCCAACGTAATCTGTTCGTTGAGTACCGCCTTTCCACCCATGTACCAGATGATCAGCCCGCCAACGGAAAAGGCGAACGATACTAGCGGGAAAAACCGCGACCATGCCAGGTCAACCTGCAGCCGCGTGTCCAGCAAGCGATGGTTGCGGTTTTGGTAGCGACGCTCCTCCAGGTCTTCTTGGGCAAAAGCCTTGACGACGCGTACGCCCGAGAGGTAGGTGTTCAACATGGCATTCAGACGCCATCGCGCTAGCCACATCCGCTTGAAGTGAGGTCGCATATAGCGGTAGTAGTAATAAGTGGCG
>CAZTMY010000297.1:0-3029 GCA_964614895.1 uncultured Anaerolineales bacterium | reverse complement strand
TGGTGTTGACCTGGGCATAGAGTGCCCGCCGGGCCAGCTTGCCGAGGTCCAGCGGCCGACGTGCGGCATACCCCGCCACCCAGGGCTGCGCCGCCAGCTCACGCTCGCTGGCGTGCACGGGGGCGTCGAACTCCCACATCTGACGGGGCAACGGCACCAGGTTGGCCAGGTCCAGGTACGCGTCGCCATAGTCCACCCACTCCACGTCGCAGAGGAACGAGACCCGCCAATCGCCGCCTTCGCGCACCAAATGCAGCTCGGCATCCCCCATGCACAGGGACTGGCACTCGACCCGCAGATCGGGATCCCGCCGAACCACCTCCTGGGCCCGGTGGATCGTTGCCAAGTCCACGTCGAGCTGGCCATCCTCGGTGACATGCTGGAGCTGCTCCAGCCGAAAGATGAGGCGCTCCGCCGTGGCGTCGGGGCTGGCCGCCGGCCGCGTGATGGCGTGTATCTGGGCGTAAGCATCCCCCAGCAGACGCAGCACCTCGCGCTTGTCCGCGGGCGTGGTGTCGGGGTTGTCCGGATGCGCCAGGTAGCGGGCCTCCTCCCCGGGGAGCCAGTCTAGCACCATATAGCTGGTGGGGACCAGCGCCTGACTATCATCGATGCGGTGCACGCGCGGCACGGGAATCTGGGTGCGCTCCGCCACCAGAGCGTACATACGCGCTTCATGGTCGAAGCGATCCGCGCGGCGCCCCCGACTGAAGCGGTACACATAGGCGTCGGGGTGCCCGGCTACCTCCACCACGTAGGACCGGTTGGCGTTGCACCCCGCCACTCGCCACACGCCGTGCGCCGCCACGGGCACGATCTCGCGCGCGGCTACCACGACAGCGTCGCTGCCCCACAGGTCCCGCGTGACGCGCTCCAAGTCGGCCCGCGTGATGCCGTCAGCGCCCATGCAGCCGCCCCCTCTCCAGCCGCTCGCCGCGCCAGTATGCGCCACGGGGTCGCCCTGTCAACCCCTACCCGCTCGGCAAGGGTAGCGCCTCTGCCCTAGAATGCGCCTCGTACCGGCTATGCCCGCCATCAAAGAGCAACGCTCATGCGTATCGCACGGCGTCTGCCGGGCGTTCCGACGCGCGTTCCGACGCGCCCGTATGCGCCCTCCTCGGCTTGACCCCCCGGCCGCGGGCGCTAGAATGCCCCTGACGTGTGAGACGCACAAAGGAGTACCCAACTATGGCACGCATCCCCATCGCCCTGCAGCTCTACTCGGTGCGCGAGGCCTGCGCCGAGGATCTCCCCGGCACGCTCAAGGCCGTCGCCGAGATGGGCTATGACGGCGTCGATTTCGCCGGCTACTATGGCTATTCTGCCAAAGAGCTCCGCAGCATGCTCGACGACCTGGGCCTCAAGGTGGCCGGCACGCACATCCGCATCGATACGCTTCTGGGGGACGCGCTGGAGGCCACCGTCGCCTTTGAGCAGGTTCTGGGCAACAAGTTTCTGATCGTTCCGAGCCTTTCGGAGGAGTACCGCAGCTCGCGTGACGCCTGGCGCCGCACGGCCGAGATCTTTAACGAGATCTCCAAGCGCCTGGAGCCCTTGGGCATGTACACCGGCTATCACAACCACTTTATCGAGTTCGAGGAGGTGGACGGCGAGACGGACTGGGACGTCTTTGCCAAGAACACCGATCCGCGCGTCGTCCTGCAGATGGATACCGGCAACTGCATGCACGGCGGCGGCGACCCGCTGGCCCTCATCGCCAAGTACCCCGGCCGCTCGCTGACGGTGCACCTCAAGGAATGGGCCAAGGGCTATAACAAGGCCCTCATCGGCGAGGGCGAGACGGACTGGCCTCGCCTGTTCGAGCTGTGCGAGACCGTCGGCAACACCCAATGGTACATCGTGGAGCAAGAGTCCTACGCGTACCCGCCGCTCGAGTGCGTGAAGCGTTGCATCGACAACTTGCGGGCCATGGGCAAGTAGGGTGACCCTGTCTCGTTGAGGCGAGCACTCAACCCCTCCCCCACGTTCTTTGTGAGGGAGGGTAATAAGGGGAGGGGGCGGACCTGGGTAAGCACGAGGTTCGCCCTTACAGGTAGGGCGGTGGGGAGGACGCATCGGGACGGCGTGATCCGCGCTGCAACGCCCGCGCCGCCTCCTCCAGCGACCAGCCGCACCGCATCAACCCCAGCAGCGCCCGGTTCTCGTCGGCCAGGCGGCGCACCAACTGCGCCAAGCGGGCCTCGACGGGATCCGCCGCCACCACCGCCGCTACCGCGGTCACGCTATCGCTTGCCATCATCTTGCCCTCCCTCAATCTCTGCCAGGTGGCCATGCAGGTGCCGCCGTAGCTTGCGCATTCGCTGGTACACCACCTCGCGGCGACAAAGATCCAGGCAGCGGGCCACGTCGGCGGCGGGGAGCCCGACCACGAGGTTGAGGTAGAGGACCTGCCGCTCGTCTGGCGGCAAGGCCCATAGCGCGCGCTCCAACGCCTCCACGCGAGCCAGCCGGGTCACGGCGCGAGGGCCGTCGGGGTCGCGGCGCAGCGCGGCGACGGCGCCCTGGGGCAACCCGGTCCGCTCGGGAGCCGCGTCGTCGTGAGGGCGCTCCAAGGCCAACGTCGCCGGCTCGACCGCTCGCTCGACCCCCTGCCACAGGCGTTGCGGCGTCCGTCGGATCACGCGCCAGCCGTCGCGCCACAGCCGCTTGCGCCATAGCGCCCACAGCGCCTCGCGGTCCGCGCCGGATTGGCGCCACGCCTCCAACAGATCCCAGAACTCGAGGAACAGATCCTGCCAGAGGTCATCCTCCTCGTAAAAGCCACCCTCGCCGCGACGCAAGCGCGCCAACGTGCTGCCGCACCACACCCGAGCTCGCCGGCGAGCCTCCTCCCACAGCGTCATCAGCAGCGTCTCGTCGGAGGCGCTCTTGTCGGACGTCATGCCTCAACCTCCTTGGGGGCCAGCGGGTCGGCCGCCTCTACCACCTGCGAGCGATCGTGATGGGCGGCGGCGTCCTCCTCCAGCACCGCGCACAGCGCCGCTGATAACAGCAGGTCGTCATGGATG
>CAZTMY010000296.1:0-3037 GCA_964614895.1 uncultured Anaerolineales bacterium | reverse complement strand
CTAGTGACCGGATTAGTCGTGATCACGTCGGTCTTTAGCCTCAGTGGGCCCTACTTGTTAGGCTATGCCATCGACGCTTACATCGCGACTGGTGATCTCGGCGGGTTGGCTCGCATCGCTGTGTTCATGCTGCTCATGTATGCGCTGGCCGCCGGAGGCACCTGGCTGCAGAACTATATCGTGGCCGGGGTGGCACAGCGTACCGTGCAGCAGCTCTGTGATGATCTCTTTGGCAAGCTCCAAACCCTCTCGCTGCGCTTCTTTGACCAGCACACTCACGGCGAACTCATGAGCCGCCTCACCAACGACGTGGAGAACATCAGCAACGTCCTCACGTCCAGCGCCACGCAGCTCGTGTCCAGCGGTTTGAGCCTGATAGGCGTGACCGTGATGATGTTCATTGTGAGCCCACCCATGGCTGTTATCACCTTACTGGTGCTGCCGGTGACTATGCTGCTATCCAAGGCCGTCGCCAAGCGCACGCGGGCGGCGTACATGACCCAGCAAGAGCGCCTCGGCGACCTGAACGGCCTCATTGAGGAAACTGTTACGGGCCACAAGGTGGTCAAGGCTTACGTACGCGAACAGCAGGTGCTGGCCGATCTAGGCGAGGCGAACCACGATTTCAAGCGCGCTGCCACCAAGGCTCAGATCCTCACCGGTTTCATGGGGCCGCTGATGAATATGGTCAACAACCTGAGCCTCGCGGTGGTGGCTGGTACTGGTGGCTGGCTTGCTGTGCGGGGGGTCGTCACCGTGGGTGCTATCGCCAGCTTTGTGAGCTATGCCCGTCAGTTCACGCGCCCCATCAACGCCTTGGCTCAGCTCTACAACACTATCCAGGCGGCTCTCGCTGGCGCCGAGCGCGTCTTCCAAATCATGGACGAGGAGCCCGAACTCGTGGATGATCCCGACGCCATACCCGTGACCAGCCTGAAAGGCGAGGTCGTATTTGACGATGTCTGCTTTGCCTATGAACCAGAGACGCCGGTGCTCAAGCATGTCTCATTGCGCGCTGCGCCGGGAGAGACCATTGCCCTTGTAGGGCCTACTGGTGCAGGCAAGACTACCATCGTCAACCTGCTCACGCGCTTCTATGACATTGATGAAGGCAGTATCACCATCGACGGCGTCGACATCCGCAAGCTGCGCAAGGTGGACCTCCGCAAGAACCTTGGCCTGGTGTTGCAGGACAACTTTCTCTTTGCCGATACCGTCATGGAGAACATCCGCTATGGTCGGCTGGACGCCACCGATGAAGAGGTGCGTGCTGCGGCCAAGCTAGCCAACGCCGATCAGTTCATCCACCGCTTGCCCAATGGGTACGAGACGGTGCTGGCGGAGCGCGGCGCCAACCTGAGCCACGGTCAGCGGCAACTCCTCGCCATCGCCCGGGCTATCCTGGCCAACCCCAGTATCCTCATCCTCGACGAGGCCACCAGCAACGTCGATACCCGCACGGAAAAGCACCTGCAGGCGGCTTTGCTCAGGCTGATGAAAGGGCGCACTTCTTTTGTCATCGCGCACCGGCTCAGCACGATCCGCGAAGCCGATGAGGTGCTTGTCATCAACCACGGCGAGGTGATCGAGCGCGGTAACCATGAGGAGCTATTGGCCCAGCGCGGCTTCTACCATCATCTCTACGTTAGTCAGTTCAAGGGCAAAGTGCCGTCGCCGGCGTGATCGCCCGAGAGGGCGAGGCATAAGCCTTGTGAAACCAGAAAAGGCGACCCAAGTGGTAAGCCGGGTCGCCTTTCGTTGTCGAGCGAACTAGCTATGTCAGCTCGGGGGCGTGCAACGCTACCTTGCGGAAAGCCGCCGCGTAGGCCTCGATCCGTTCCGGATCGTCGTGTTTGAACCACGGCACACCGACAACGCGCTCCCGCAACGTCTCGGTCACGGGGAGCGAGCCCGGCGGTTGCCGCAAGTCGCGATCGGAGAAAGCGATGCGCGTAGGTTTGCCATCGTGGTAGATGTCGGCCTCGTTGAACACGGGGTGTAGATGCAGTGGCAAGTTCACCCCGCGCCCACAAAAGGCCCCCTCGGCCTGTACAGCCTCGGCAAAGCGCTCTGATGGCAGGCCGCCTAGCTCCTCTGGGAGATAGTGGCCCACGGGGTTGTACCATCCGCCCATGGTGCTGCCCGAATCCTTGGGCGGGCGGTGGGCGCGCAGCCCTGGCGTTCCCTCCAGTAGGTCCCAGAAGCGGTTCATGCCCGCCTGGATCTCGGCGATGCGCGCGTCATAGTAGCGCAACTGCACGCGGCCCATGGCGGAGGCTGTCTGGTTCAGCCGGTGCTTGAATCCGCCCAGCGGCAGCCCGGCGTTCGCCTCCAGCCCGGGGAGCGTCAGATACTCGGCGTGGCGTTGGTAGAACCCAAAGGCGATGGCCCGCTCATAGATCTCCTGGTCGTCCGTCACTAGGATACCCCCCTCGCCAATGGGGAAGCTCTTGCCGGACATGAGCGACATGGCCGCCACGTCGCCGAACGTGCCTACCTTGCGACCCTTGTAGAGCCCGCCCTGGGCATGGGACACATCCTCGATCACCTTTAGGTCGTGACGGCGGGCGATCGTCATAATCGGATCCATATCTGCCGGATGCCCGCAATAGTGCACCACCACGATGGCCTTGGTGCGCGGTGTGATCCGGTGTTCGATGTCGTTCGGATCGATGCAGAGGGTCTGGGGATCGGCATCGGCGAACACGACTGTGCCGCCCAGTGAGAATACCGGCAGCGCGCTGGCCCAGTAGGTCTGCGAAGGCGCGATGATCTCGTCCCCACGACCGATGCCACAGGCGTACATGGCCCCTAGCAGGGCTGCCGTGCCGTTGCAATAGGTGAGGCCATAGGCGCGCCCCTGCCAATCCGCGAACTCGCGCTCGAACTGTAGGCTGACGTCCCAGCCCGACATGGCGCCGCGCCGCAGAACGTCCAGCACTGCCGCCTCGTCTTCCTCGGTGATAATGGGCCATTGGAACAGATCGGGCGCGGGCTCGGTGACGACTTGAGGCCCGCCCAGAATGGCGAGATCGCC
>CAZTMY010000295.1:0-3041 GCA_964614895.1 uncultured Anaerolineales bacterium | reverse complement strand
TCTCGGTGACGTTTTCATTTGAGAGACCCCAGTGACATTTTAGATGAAAGAGCACCGACCCTTGACGCTGCTACCACTGCCCCTACAATGCGGATTATCTTTCAAGGCTTGACCATCATGGGAGCATAGAGTTATGCCACCGACCGATCCTGGCGCGTTCTTTGGATCCTGCCGCACTATCATGTGGTACGATCAGTACTGTGAGAACTATTTCTCCCGAGGCTTCAAAGCGTATGCCCCGGGGGCCGTGCTCGATGACCTCCTGCAGATGGATGCCGATCTCTATGCTATCTATGCGACGAACCAGTGGGGCGTAGCATACTATGACAGTGATATCCTTCCCAAGTATCCACCCCTCGGCGAGCATGACTATCTAGGCGAAATCGTGGAGGGCCTCCGCGCGCACGGGAAGTACACCATCGCCTACATTAACTGGCTCGACGCGCGCCATCCGGCGTGGCGCTGGCACAAGCTCAACGCCGATGGCACGGTAGCGCGGCCGACGCAGGATCTCGACGAGATCCCTGCCTATCAAACCCAGGGCAGGGGCCCGGTGTACCGAGTCGAGTACGGCGAGTGGTTCCTGCCCTGCATCAACTCGCCGCGGCGACAAGAGATCCTGCGCGTTGCCGCCGAGATTGCCGATCGGTACCCCGTGGATGCCCTGCATCTGGACATGTTCTTCAACCCTGGCATCTGCGTCTGCCCCTATTGCCAAGGTGAACTAGAGAGCATCCTGGACGGGGATCCCATCACGTACGAGGCCGTGTGCGAGCACTGGAACGACTATCTCTCCTGGCGACAGGAACGATCGGCAGCGCTCATTGAAGAGCTGGCGGCGATAGTCCACGCGCGAGGCATTGCGCTTGCGCCCAACAGCTTCTGCCCTGTATACATGGACCCACTAATTGCCGTCAGCGAGCAATGGTGGCCCCACATCGACGCCTATGTCACCGAAGCCTGGCTGCGACTGCGACCCCAGTTCGCGGACATACATAGTAGCACCATCACGTCCAAGTGGGTGCGCTCCGTGCCCAAGCCCGCGCTTTTCCTGGTCACGGGCCAGCACCCGGGATTCTCGCACTATCCGCTGGCCAAACCCGAGTATGCCCTCCACGCGGCATCCGCTCGCAGCAATGGGCGCCCCATCCTGGGTTCCTGCGGGCAGGGCGCCTATCCCAGCACCCGCTCCAGCCCGCGGGCCATCAGCACCCTAAGGAACGTCTTTCAGGACTATGCCAAGCGAACCGCCGGGCCTTTGCGCGAAACGGTCAAGCAGATCGCCTTACTCTGGTCGCAGGACACGTGGGCTTTCTACGAACCCGGTGAGGACAGCCGCGCGTATCGGTACGAGTTCCTTGGGTATGCGCGCACCCTTCTCGAGAGTCATCGCATCTTTGATGTGCTGATAGACAGCGAGATCGGCGGGCTGGATGACCTCGCGCCCTACGAGCTACTGATCTTGCCTAACGTCGCCTGCTTGGATAGCCAGCTCGCCAACGTGGTCAGGGCCTACATCCGCCAAGGAGGGAAGCTGCTAGCAACCCACGAGACAGGGCTTTATGATGCCCGGGGGCGCCGGCGGGAGGCTCTGGCCCTGGCAGACGTGTTGGGTATACGCTACCAAGGCCGCTTCGATCAGCCCACCTGCTACTTACCCGACGGCGAGGAGCCCTGCCCCTGCCCATCGGAGGCATCCGTTATCCATGACCAGGGCGCCGACGTGTTGCACCACCTCATCGCCCCTGATCCCGACTATCCCAACGTCGGGACGGGGGTGGATCTCGTGCCGGGCCCGATCACCGACCATCCCCTGTTCACGCAACATCGCTATGGTCAGGGCCAGGCATGGTACTTGGCTGCAACCCTTGCCAAAGCCGCCTACACGTATGGTTACTTCCAGATGACCAACTGGCTGGAGAACATGCTGGCGAGGCTGGGGCTTGCCGAGCTCTACCGCCTGGAGGCTCCCAGAAGCGTAGAGATCCACCTCGAACGAGATGCGATCGGCACGACTTTCGCCCATCTCGTCAACCTGACGACTCCGCACGCGGTGCCCGCGCGAGACATCGTCCGTTCGGTGGACGAGATCGTGCCGCTTCACAACGTACGGCTGTTTCTCCCAGGAAACGTGATTGGCCATGGCATTGCCTGCGAGGGAGCCGAGATCAGCACCCAACCCACTGCGAAAGGGCTGTGGCTGAGCGTAGAGACGCTGACCGATTGCTGCACGATCACCATTCCTGCCGACACGGGCAATATCCTGTTGGCAGATACAGCCAGGCGATGACACGGGGGGCGTACAAGACTGAACAGAAGCCGAGGCCGACTTTGAAAGGGAGATGTGGTCAGAGACCAGAGTGACGTTGTCGAAGGGCTGTTCTCGGTGGAGCGGGTGACCTTTGCCAACCCAGAAACGGGTTGGGCGGTCGTGCACGTCGTACCCGCTGACAAGCCAGCCAGCGCTGGCCTTACCGCTGTCGGCAACTTTGAGGCTCCGGAACAGGGCTCGTGCTACCGCATCCGCGGCCGATGGACATTGGATCCCAAACATGGCGCCCAAGTGCGCGTTGAGAGCGCTGTTCCGGAGATGCCCCAGAGTTTACCCTCCATCGTGCGATACCTGGGTGGTGCCACGATCAAGGGCCTGGGGCCACACTATGCCCAGGCGCTGGTTGACCACTTTGGCGTCGGCACGCTCGATGAGCTGCAGACAGGCGGCAAGCACCTGGAAGAGGTCCCGGGCATTGGCCCCAAGCGCGCCGAAGCCATCCGCAAGAGCTGGGCGCAACACGAAGGGACGCACCAGCTCATGGTCAACCTGCAGGGCGTAGCCCAGCTAACGCCACGTCAGGCCCAGCGTATCCACCGCCAGTATGGAGCGGAGGCCTGGAATGTCATCCGCCATAACCCGTACCGGCTCGCAGAGGACCTGCGCGGCTATGGCTTTCACACATGCGATCGCATCGCGCGACAGATCGGCCTGGCCAGGGATGCCCCAGAGCGCATTCAGGCTGCCGTACTCCATGTCATCAAGCAGG
>CAZTMY010000294.1:0-3043 GCA_964614895.1 uncultured Anaerolineales bacterium | reverse complement strand
TGGCTTGGTGGACAGCCCTGTTGATCACGCTTTTCGTCATCGATCTCGAGCACCGGATCGTGCCAAACGCGATCATCTTGCCCGCCATACTCATAGGGTTGCTGATGCTGCCCTTGCACTGGCTACAGACGCCATCTTTCGGCTTGGTGGGATGGTGGCAGGCAAGCTTGGCTCCGAGCACGGTGCAGCGTGCAAGTCCGGCGATCCTAGCCATGATCAGCCAGATAGCGGGTAGCTTGGCGGCCTTTATCGTGTTCCTGTTCATCCACGTGCTGGCAGCACTGGTGTACCGGAGCCGCGGCCTCGAGGGTATGGGCGCCGGCGACGTGCGGCTGTCCTTTCTGTGCGGGCTGCTGACAGGCTATCCGCTAGCGATGTTTGCCGTGGCCGGTTCATTCATCCTGGGCGGTCTCATCTCGGCTGCGCTCTTGATGATGGGCATCAAGAAGCGCACCGATTACATACCATTTGCACCCTTTATGATCGTGAGCACGTATCTCGTCATGATGCTAAGCGATGGGCTGTTGATGTGGTACCTGCGGTGACGGTGAGACGGCCTTTCTCTTGAATCATTCGACAGGAGCAGCCATGTCTTCCACAAACAATCATGAACGCGAACTGGGGTCTGAGCCGGGGCGCGATCCCTCCGAAAGCCCGCACATCCACGACCTACTGCGGCTCACCGCGGCGGCCAAAGCCTCGGACCTGCACCTAAAGGTAGGGCGCCCGCCTGTGCTTCGGATCCATGGGCGATTGATCCCCCAGAACACCTACGCCCCCCTGCGAGAGGCGGATCTCAATCGGTTCTTCGAGCAGATGGCCACCCCCGAGGAACAGGCCATCTTTGCCGAAAAGCTCGAGCTGGACTTTGCCTACGCCCTACCGGACGTCGCTCGGTTCCGCGTCAATGTTGCCAGGCAACGTGGCAGCGTCAGCATCGTGATGCGCAGGCTAGACGAAATCATCCCGCCCATTGATACGCTGGGCATCCCCGCGATCTGCAAAGACCTAGTGATGCGTCCGCGCGGACTGGTGCTGGTAACGGGCATCACGGGTTCGGGCAAATCGACGACGCTAGCATCGATGCTCAACTACCGTAACCAACGCGATGCTTGTCGCATAATCACCATCGAGGATCCGATCGAGTATCTCTTTGAGGACGACCGCGCCTTTATCACCCAACGCGAGCTTGGCAACGACACCATCAGCTTTGCCGAGGCAATCAAGCACTCATTGCGCCAGGATCCGGATGTGATCCTGGTAGGCGAGATGCGTGACCTGGAGACCATCGCCGCGGCGCTGACCGCTGCCGAGACGGGCCACCTCGTGCTCTCGACGCTCCACACCGCTGGCGCCGCCCTCACGGTAGACCGCATGATCGACGCTTTCCCGCCCCATCAGCAGCAGCAGGTGCGCATTCAGCTCGCGGACATCCTCCTTGGCGTGCTCTCACAGACGCTGCTCCCACGCGCCGATGGCAACGGCCGCGTCCCCGCCGTTGAAGTCATGATCGCCACGTCTGCCGTCCGGAACCTCGTGCGTGAGGGCAAGTCGCATCAGATTCCTGGCGTCATCGAGACGGGACAACGCCTGGGCATGCAGACCATGGACCAGGCCCTCACCGACCTCTACCGACGCCGGCTGGTGACACTCGAGGAAGTGATGTCACGCGCTGTGAATGCGGATCATATGCGCATGCTGCTTCGCGGCTCCTAGCCTGCCAGCCCAAGCCCGGCACAACGCCCTGACCTCGCTGTTTGGGCCGGGGCGTTGGCACGTCCCCTCCCTTTTTTTGACCCGCCACCATCCAAGCAGGTTAACGCCTCTTTTACGCCCACCCGACTCGCTTTTTATGTGACGTTCATCCATACACGCCAGCTAGATACTATCATAGCTGCAGAGCGTGAGGGCGGCGGGAAACGAAAGGGGGGCATTGAGATCCAGCGTTTCAAGGAGGGCGTAGCCGAGAACACAGAGCCAGTATCGTCATCGCGTCTAGCCGTACGTACCAACTCTGATAGGAGAACATACATCATGCAGAAGCAAGACGGATTCACGCTGATCGAACTCTTGGTCGTGATCGCCATCATGGCGATCCTGGTTGGCATCGTAGCGCTCAGCTTGGGCGGCGTCACGGAGCGAGCCACCACCGCCTCAAAGGCGTCCGAACTCGACATCGTTCAGACGGCCATCGACACCTACAACACGCAGGACGTCGCCATTGACGAAGGCACCGCGATTCCTGCCCAAGCAACAGGAACAACCATTGCCGCCGGTGATGGCACAGACGCACCCTATTTTAACAAGTATCTGCGCCGCGGAACCAAGTACTGCTACACCTGGGCAGCGGGCGGTGATTCTCTAGACCAGGTCGATTGCCCAGCTGAGTAAAGCTGGCACCATCCTGCACATTCGGCTGAGGCCCATCTCCTGAGAGATGGGCCTCAGCACCCACCTCACAACTAGGCATTATGCCAAAGGGAACGCTCGGGCCAGCTCGCGCGTCTCACGACGCACCTGGGCGACAACGTCGGCTTCCCCGCGAGCGTCCAACACCCGAGCGATCCACTGGGCAATGCGCGCCATCTCCTCAACGCCCATGCCCCGCGTTGTCGCCGCCGGCGTGCCCAACCGAATACCGCTAGTTACCCGAGGCGGCCGAGGATCGAAAGGGATCATGTTCTTGTTGCAGGCGATGCCAGCTTGCTCCAGCCACTGCTCGGCGTCAGCCCCCGTGATATCGCGCACGCCCACGTCCACGAGCAGCATATGGTTATCGGTACCTCCCGAGACCAGCCGGTACCCGGCATCCATCAGCCCAGCGCCCAGCGCTTTCGCATTGCGCACCACAGCTTGCTGATAGCCCACGAACCCCGGTTTCATCGCCTCGAGGAAAGCTACAGCCTTGGCCGCGATGACGTGCATCAGGGGACCGCCCTGGATACCGGGAAAGACGGCCCGATCCAGCGCGCGGGCGTATGGCCGCTTGGAGAGCGCCAATCCGCCACGCGGCCCACGCAACGTCTTGTGCGTCGTGCTGGTG
>CAZTMY010000293.1:0-3056 GCA_964614895.1 uncultured Anaerolineales bacterium | reverse complement strand
GGTTGTGTCCCGAAGCATGCACGGTAAATCCAGCGTACATACACGAGTCCCAGGTCCGTACCCGCTCGCCACCGTCAGCCACCGTGCGATCCTGTATGGCAAAGCAGTAGCACGCCGGACACAGATAGGTACACGTACCACAACCGAGACACGCCGCAGAGATCTCCTGCCACAGCTCGTGATCCCACAGGCCTTCTAGCGCGTTCTCAATGCCCACCAAACGTTTCATCGGAGGCAATGCTGCCTCCGCAGAGGTTTGCGTCTCCTTGGCAAGCTGTCGATGCTCGTCATCCACGTCGGCAAGAGGGAGATCACGGGCCAGCTCAGCGCCGCGTTCGGTGACAGCATCCACAAGATACATGTCACCAGCCGCCCGCAAGAACAGGTCCGCTCCGGTCGTATCATAGGGGCCGCTATCAAAGGCTCCACAGAAGCAGGTGCTGCGAGGCCTCTCGCACGCGAGGCCGACTACCAGCGTGGCCTCCCGCCGCGCGGCATAGTAGCGATCCCGGCACTCTCCATCCACCATAACCCGATCGACCACTAGACGGGCACGAGCATCACACGGGCGCACACCAAAGAGCATGGTCGGTCCAGTGAGCGGATCGGTTGGCGTGATCACGTTATAGTTATCCCGCGGTCGCGCGTAGGTGAGTAGTCGTTCCACCTGAGGGAGGTAGGTGCTCTTGAGTGATTGCCGGGCATTACCATAGTCAAGCACCACGGCCGCGGGATCGTCCACCGCCTCAAAGCGTACTTCACCCTCGCGGCGAACCGGTGCCACCACGCGCCAACTCTGCAGCCACGTCCGCAGCGCGGCCAGGAGATCCTCACGCGAGAGCATCCCACGCGTCATTGGGGCCTCAGAGGATAAAGTCATTATAGTCATCCTGCCGATAGGTGGTCAGGGGCGGTCGCGCTTCCGGGTCCTCTCCCGCCACGTAATCGTAGAGCTCAGCCACGTCCGCGCAGAGTTTATCAAGCATCAAGCGCAGATCTACCCCCTGAGGACACGCTCGCGAGCACGCACCACACGAGACGCAACGCCCCGCTAGGTGGAACGTCCGCATGATCTGAAAGAATGCCACGTCAGCCTTGTCAGCCGTGGGTGTCAGCCACTGCGGGTTGGTTTGATCGGCAAAGCAGACGTTGCAGTAGCAGAAGGGACAGGCATTGCGGCAAGCGAAGCAGAGATTGCACTTGGCGATCTCGCTGGAGAACCGCGCCCATCGCTCGTCGGGGGTCAGCGCTTCCATGGCCCGCACATGCGCGTAGCGATCCTTGGGAATGACATCGTCGTGCTCGGATCCCATCCACAGATCATAGATCCTTGGATCGTGATAGTAACACGTCTCGCACCCAGCAAAAAGGATATCCTGCACCGGGATATGCTCATCTCCCGCGATGAGTTCATCTCCCTCGAGCCGGACGCCCTCTAGCTCTTCCACGCTTGCCACGGCTAGCCGCTCGCATACGCGACGAGAATCGATGACGCCATCACAGCCAACGCCCACGATGCGCAGCCGCTCCCTGGTCAACTGGCGCTCCTGCATGAGCCCCACCAGAGCCCGAGCGTCGCATCCCTTGACCATGATCCCTACGGTCTTGTCCCGATAGGGACGGAGGTATCGCGTCAGGTTATGCTCGCAGGTCGCGTCCCAGATCAACCGCTCAACGTCCTCAGGGTGACGCACAAAGACAGGCGCGGCAGTCAGGGGCAGCGTACCTCGCTCCCAACCGATGAACAGGTCGATCTCGCCGCTCGCCAACCATTCGGCGATCGCCGTGCGGATCTCTTGAGGCAGTGTCATAGCGTCGCCTCTGCCGACGTCGTCGCGGCAGTGTCCGGCATCGCCACCAAATCAGCGCGCACGTTCAGTCGCTTGGCCGGACCAAGGGCGCGCACTTTTTCTGTCACCTCCGTAACCACCTCTGCGAAACGCCCCCCCTCTGACGCCGATACCCATGCGAACTGCACCCGACCGGGTTCAATGCCCAGGTAAGTCAAATAACGCTGCAGCAGGGCAAACCGCCGTCGCGCGAACATATTGCCCGCCAAGTAGTGGCAGTCACCCGGATGGCACCCCGATACCAAGACGCCATCGGCTCCCTGGCGCAGCGCCGCCACAATGTGTATGGGATTCACGCGCCCCGAACAGGGAACGCGGATCACACGGATGTTGGGTGGATACTGAATCCGCGATGTGCCGGCAAGATCCGCACCGGCATAGGAACACCAGTTGCAGAGAAAAGCCAGGATCTTGGGCTCCCAGTTCTCTCGATCGGATGCTTCGGTCATGCCTGTCCTCTCACAACCTCGGCGCGCTAGTCGGGCGATACCAACGCAGAGATCTGCGCCATGATCTGCACGTCATCAAAGCCGTCCAGCGTGATACAGCCAGAACGACACCCCGCTACGCAAGCCCCGCATCCCTTGCAGAGAGCAGGGTTCACCTGAGCGCAATCCTTCACATTACGTCGCGTCACTTCCTTGGTGACCAGCTCGATCGCCTGATAGGGACAGATGGCCACGCAATCGCCACAGGCCACACACATGAGCTGATCCACGTGCGCGACGTTGCCGCCGGAGACCAGCTCCTCCTGCGAGAGCACGGTACACGCCCGTGAGACAGCAGCAGCAGCCTGAGCGATGGATTCCTCCACGAATTTGGGGCCGTGCGCCATGCCTGCCAGATAGATGCCTTCGGTAGCGAACTCGACAGGGCGCAGCTTCATGTGCGCTTCAAGGAAGAACCGCTCTTCGTTCAAGGGGACCTTCAGCATAGCGGCCAGGTTCTCCGCATCTGGGCGAGGCCCAATCCCCACACTGAGTACCAGCGTATCTGCCTCTATCGTCAGCGTGTCCTGGATGCCCGCATCAAAAGCCCGCACGAACAAACGTCCATCGCGCCGCTCTACCACGGGCGGGCTCTCGAGCTCGTATCGCACGAACAGCACGCCCAGGCCCCGCGCCTCGCGATAGTAACGCTCCCGGAAACCATAGCTGCGGATATCCCTGTAGAGGATTATCACGTTGCTCTCGGGATCGCGTCGCT
>CAZTMY010000292.1:0-3091 GCA_964614895.1 uncultured Anaerolineales bacterium | reverse complement strand
CATCGATAGCAGCGGGCATGTCGCGGGCCCAGGCGCGTTCGACCTAGAGGCCCACCGCCAGGGCAGCAAGGTCGTCCTACCCGACCTGACCGGCACGCTGCTGGTGCGATGGTAAGGAGGCTAGGCATGGAACCATCACGCGCCCGCGAGCTCCTGGGACAGTACCGCGCCGCCCTGACCGAGGACGTCCTAGCCTTCTGGCTGCGCCACTCGATCGACGAGGAGTATGGCGGCTATCTCAATTGCCTGGATCGCCAGGGCCAGCCCTATGACGGCGTCAAGTCAGGGTGGCTGCTAGCGAGGCAGATCTGGATGTTCAGCACCGTCTATCGCCAGTTAGAACCTCGCCCCGAGTGGCTACGCGTCGCTCGGCACGGCTACACGTTCATGCGGGAACACGCCTACAACAGCGAGGGGAGGATGTACTTTTCGCTGGCTCGCGACGGCCGCCCGCTGCGCCTGCGCCGCTACCTCGCCACCGAGACCTTTGGCGTCATCGCCTGCGCCGCCTACGCGCTGGCTGCCGGCGACGAGGAGGCTCTGGAGCAGGCCCGCCGCACCTACCGGCTGATCCTGCGTCTCAAAGAGCCAGGCATGCTCCCGCCCAAGTTCATCCCCGAGACGTGGCAGGCCAAGGGCTTAGCCATGCCCATGATCCTGCTCGCAACCACGCAAGAATTGCGCGCCGCTGAGCTCGCCGCCGGCACCCCCCCGAACGAGCTCTATGCCCACGTCGCCGACGCGGCCGTGCGCGAGATGACGCGGGATTTCTGGCGGCCCGAGACCGCTACCTTGTTGGAGAACGTCGGCCCCAATGGCGAGACCCTGGACGGCCCGCCGGGGCGCTGCGTCAACCCCGGCCACAGCATCGAGTGCGCCTGGTTCCTGCTGCACGAGGCCCAAGCCCGCGACGACGCCGCGCTCCGCACCACCGCCCTGGCCATCCTCGATGGCGCCCTGGCGCGGGGCTGGGATCCCGAGCACGGCGGCCTGCTCTCCTTTGTGGACGTGGAGGGCCGCCCGCCCGCCCAGGTCGAGTGGGACATGAAATACTGGTGGCCCCACACCGAGGCGCTCTATGCCACGTTGCTGGCCCACCATCTCACCGGCGACGCTCGGTACCTGGCCTGGTTCGAGACACTCCACGATTGGACCTGGCGCCACTTCCCGGACCCGGCCTATGGCGAGTGGTACGGCTACCTGCACCGCGACGGCACCCTCGCCCTGGATTGCAAGGGCGGCGCGTTCAAGGGGTGCTTTCACGTGCCCCGCGCGTTATGGCTGTGCGGGAATGTGCTGGAGGAGATGGCATAGCCCTTGCCCCCCTCCCCCACGCTATCGTGGGGGAGGGGACGGGGGTGGGGGTCGCCCCATAGCCGCGGTTTCCATACCACGCTTCCTGCCCGCTCCCTTGACACCCATCTCTGCCGGTGTTACTGTCAAAGTACTGTTACCTACTCTTGGAGGCCGCCCTTGACTGAGAACGTCCTCTACTACGGCGACAACCTCGACATCCTTCGGCGCTACATCGACGACGAGTCTATTGATCTCATCTACCTGGATCCGCCGTTCAACAGCAAGGCCACCTATAATGTTCTGTTCAAACAGCAGAATGGCTCCCGGGCTACCGCCCAGATAAAAGCGTTCGAGGATACATGGACATGGGATCAGGCATCTGCTGCATCCTACCAAGAGGTGGTGGAGGCCGGAGGGCAGGTCTCCCGGGCGCTGCAGGCGTTTAGAACGCTCCTGGGCGATAGCAACATGCTCGCCTACCTGGCCATGATGGCGCCCCGTCTCGTCGAGCTCCATCGCGTTCTCAAACCCACCGGGTCCATCTACCTGCACTGCGACCCTACCGCCAGCCACTATCTCAAGGTGCTCATGGATGCCGTGTTTGGCACCCAAAACTTCAGGAACGAACTAATCTGGCACTATGGCGGACGTGGCGCAAAGGCTGTGGCACGACAGTTCCCTCGAAACCATGACGTCGTGCTGCTGTATTCCAAGGAGGAAGGGCGCCAGACATATCGCAAGCAAACGTACGAGAGAAAGTACACCTACGCGGAAGCCCGACGTAGAGGCTTTCGCCAAGACGCCGATGGGACATGGTTCAAGACCGCTCCTAGAGGCGACTATACCGATGAATCAGTCAAGCGACTGGAGCGTGAGGGGCGCATCTACCGCACAAGGACCGGCAGGATACGCATCAAGTATTTCCTTCGCTCCGACGAGAGCGCAGTATACGAGGATGCGCTCCTGGGCGACACATGGAACGACATTCCCGATGCGATGCACATGGGCAAGGAACGTCTTGGCTATCCCACCCAGAAGCCAGAGGCTCTTCTGGAACGGATCATCCAGACCAGCAGCGACGAGGGCCATCTCGTGCTCGATCCGTTCTGCGGCTGTGGCACTGCGGTGGTCGTGGCGCAGCGCCTGAACCGGCGCTGGATCGGCATCGACATCACCCAGGCCGCCATCAGAACGATCAAGCAGCGGTTGGCAGATAGCTTTGGCGACAGCGTTCAGTACGACGTCATCGGTGAGCCGACCACCGTCGCCGATGCCAAGATCCTCGCCTCTCAGGACCCGTACCAGTTCCAATGGTGGGCGCTAGGCTTGGTGGATGCCCGGCCCATCGAGGGCAAAAGGGGAGCCGACAAGGGCATAGATGGCCGCCTATACTTCCACGATGACAGCAGCGGCAATACCAAGCAGATCATCTTCTCCGTCAAGGCGGGACACACGGGCGTCTCCCACGTCAGAGACCTGCGCGGCGTGCTGGCCCGGGAAAAGGCCGAGATCGGGGTCCTCATCTCCATGCAGGAGCCGACCCAACCCATGCGCACCGAGGCCGCCAGCGCTGGTTTCTACGAGTCCCCCTGGGGCAAGCATCCCCGCATCCAGCTTCTCACCATCGCAGACCTGCTGGCGGGCAAGAAGGTGGACTATCCACTGGTGCAGGGTGCCAACGTGACCTACGAGAAGGCGCCGCGAGCGAAGAAGCAGCAGGGGCGGCAGGGGGAGTTGAGAGAGTTGCTGTAAGCGGGGACTCTAGGCGTGTGGCCCCCTATCGTTTCCTCTGCAG
>CAZTMY010000291.1:2376-3116 GCA_964614895.1 uncultured Anaerolineales bacterium | reverse complement strand
CGAGGCTAATGTGTCTGTCCGGCCAGAGGGCTCTACCAAGCTTGGCACCAAGGTGGAGATCAAGAACCTCAACTCTTTCCGGTCGGTGCGGCAAGCCATCGCCTTCGAAGTGGGGCGGCAAGTTGAGGTGCTGGAGACAGGCGGAACGGTAGAGCAGGTGACGATGGGCTGGGACGAAGACGCGCACCGGACAGTGTTCCAGCGCTCCAAAGAGTTCGCGGAGGATTACCGCTACTTCCCCGAGCCCGACCTGCCACCTATGGTCCATGATCCAGCCTGGATCGACGCCTTGCGCGACAGCTTGCCCGAGATGCCAGCCTCCATCGCCGAGCGCTTCACCGCGCTGGGCATGCGCCCGAGGGACGCCGCCCTCCTAACCGAGGACCGGGCCGTTGCCCTCTATACAGATCGCGCCATCGCCGCGGGCCTCGAGCGCGGCATCGACGCGGCAACAATCGCCAACTGGCTCACCGGCGAGGTCTTTCGCTGGCTGGCAGATGAAACGCACAACATCGACAGCATCCCCGTGACACCCGAGTCACTTGTGGCTTGTCTCGCCCTGGTCATGGATGGCACCATCAATCAGAGCGTGGGCAAAGAAGTATTGGACACCATGCTAGCTACTGGGCAGGATGCAGCCACCATCGTCCAGGAGCGCGGGTTGCGCCAGATCAGCGACAAGGACGCCCTGCTAGGAACGGTCCAGCAGGTCATCGCCGCGAACCCTGGCCCTGCCGCCG
>CAZTMY010000291.1:0-2366 GCA_964614895.1 uncultured Anaerolineales bacterium | reverse complement strand
ACGACTACCGAAGTGGAAAGGAGGCCGCCCTCAACTTTCTCATGGGCCAAGTGATGCGTGCCACTCGCGGCAAGGCCAATGCTGGTCTCGTCCGTGAGATGCTCAAAGCGGAGCTCAACCGCTAGATCATCCCTAGCGACGACCTACAAAACCCCATCATCAACCAGTCTGGTGCCCATGCGGGCACAACCAGCAAAATGGCAGGAAATAGCATGTTCAAGAAAAGATCCGCATTTGATGTCGCCACCCAGCAGTACCGTCAGGCTGCAGCGCATCTAGACCTCGATCCGGAGATCGAGCAGATTCTGGCCAACCCCAAGCGTGAAGTGACTGTTCGTTTCCCCGTACCCATGGACGATGGCACAACCCGCATTTTCACCGGGTATCGCGTACAGCATAGCACGGCGCTCGGACCATCCAAAGGCGGTATCCGCTACCACAACGACGTATCGCTGGCCGAGGTCAAAGCTCTGGCCATGTGGATGACGTGGAAGTGCTCGGTCGTGGGATTGCCCTACGGAGGAGCCAAAGGCGGCGTGATCTGCAACCCGAAGGAGATGTCGCAGCGCGAGCTCGAGCGCATGTCGCGTCGGTTCGGCCGCGAGATCGCTCCAATCATTGGACCGTGGGAAGATGTGCCCGCGCCCGACGTCAACACGAACCCCCAGATCATGGCATGGATCATGGACGCGTACGAGACCGCTGTCGGCAGGCTTTGTCCAACCGTTATCACCGGCAAGCCGCTGGAGCTGGGTGGATCCGAGGGCCGTGGTGAAGCCACTGGCCGCGGTGTCATGCTCAATACCATCGAAGCATGTCATGTGTGTGGCATCAGCCTCGATGGCGCGCGTGTGGCTGTGCAAGGATTCGGCAACGCTGGCTCGGTGAGCGCCTACCTGCTTCAGGAGCGGGGCGCCACCCTCGTGGCCGCGAGCGATACCCATGGGGCCATCCACAATCCGGATGGCATAGATGCCTACGACCTGCTTCGGTTCAAAACCGAAACGGGTTCAGTCATCGGGTACCCGCATGCTAGTGAGATCGACGCCAGCAGCTTGCTGCACGTCCCCTGTGACGTGCTGATCCCTGCCGCCCTTGAAGGTGTTCTGACCGCCGAGACCGCCGCCGATGTCAAGGCCCGCGTCGTCGTCGAGGCGGCTAACGGCCCCACGACTCCCGAGGCGGACGAGGTCCTGGAGGACAAGGGCGTCTTGGTAGTCCCAGATATCCTGGCGAATGCAGGTGGAGTGACGGTGTCCTACTTTGAGTGGGTGCAGAACCTACACGGGTACCTGTGGACAGAGGAAGAGGTCAACAACCGCCTCGAGCACAAGATCACGACCGCCTTCCACGATGTGCAGCGCATCTCCACCGAGCGGAAGGTCAGCATGCGGGTGGCTGCCTACATCAAGGCCGTCGCCCGCGTCGCCAAGGCAGTAGCACTGCGCGGCCTAGAAGGCTAGGACCACGCGTTGGCCAAAAGCTCGCGAACGCAGACAGATCCGTGGGATTGAACGGCGTCCAGATCCTCTCAGAAGGGAGCCCGTACGATGCGAACCCCAATCCTAGCTGGTAACTGGAAGATGCACAAGACCGCCGCCGAGGCAGAGGATCTCGTATCCAGAGCTATGGACCCCCTGCTCGCGCTGGACATGGTCGAGCGTGTCTTCTGCCCGCCGTTCCTCGCCATTCCCAAGGTCGCGGAGATGGTGGCTGATACCCCACTAGGCGTCGGCGCGCAGGACCTGTACTGGGAGGAGAGTGGCGCCTACACGGGCGAGGTCTCGCCAGCGATGGTGGCCGAGTTCTGCGACTATGTCATCATCGGGCACTCGGAACGGCGCGCCTATTTTGGTGAGACTGACGAAACCGTCAACAAAAAGATCGTCGCCGCGCTCAAACATGATCTGACGCCGATCGTGTGCGTGGGCGAAACCCTGGAGCAGCGAGAAGCCGGCAAGACGGAAACCTGGGTCGCCGGCCAGGTGCGAGCGGCTCTGGATGGCCTGACGTCCGCGCAGGTGAGCGGCCTGGTATCGCCTACGAGCCGATCTGGGCCATCGGCACCGGGTTGGCCGCGACCGCCGATGAAGCCGAGCGTGTCATCCGCGACGTCGTCCGGGCGACCGTGCGCGAGGTCTTTGGGCCCAGCACCGCGGCGGCCATCCGCATCCAGTATGGCGGCTCGGTCAAGCCAGGCAATGCCGATGAGCTCATGAGCCAGCCGAACATCGACGGCGCGCTCATCGGCGGCGCGAGTCTCAAGGCGGATGATTTCGTCGCTATCGTTCGCGCTACCGCAAAAGCCAAGGGCCTGCTCTAACAGACCTAGCCAATGAGAGGGTCGAGCTGGGGCTCGACCCTCT
>CAZTMY010000290.1:0-3131 GCA_964614895.1 uncultured Anaerolineales bacterium | reverse complement strand
TGTTTGGCGAGCTAGGCACCTGCGATCAGAACCTGATCCCTGACAGTGTCCTCTCCAAGAATGGCATCGACCTGCTAGTGGACGAGGCGACGTCCATCGATCGGGAGCACAAGACGGTCGAGACGGCCGGCGGAGATTGCCTGGGCTACGACCGACTGGTGATCGCCACGGGATCGGTGCCGGTGGTGCCCCCTATCCCTGGCCTCGACAAGAAGAACGTCTATGCCATCGAGAAGTCGGTGCCCTACCTCGAAAAGATGATCAAGGCCATGGAGGATGCCAAGAACATCCTCATCGTGGGATGCGGCTTTATCGGCGTCGAGATCGCCGAGGAGTGCGTCCGCCGATACGATGGCAAGGTACGCATCGTCGAGATGCTGCGCCATTGCCTGCAGCTCACCTATGACGAAGAGTTCTCCGTCAAGGCGGAAGAGGTTCTCCGCAATCAGGGTATCGACCTGTTCGTCTCGCAGCGCCTCGAGGAGCTCGTCGGCGATGACATGGCCACGGGCGCGCGCCTCTCGGACGGCCAGGTGATCCCCGCCGACATGGTGATCCTAGGCATCGGCGCCAAGGCCAACACCACGTTGGCCGTCAAAGCCGGCCTGGAACTGGGACCCACACACGGCATCCAGGTCAATCGTTACATGCAGACCAGCGACCCGAACATCTTTGCTTGCGGCGACTGTGCGGAAAAGGTCTCCTTCTACGATGGGCGGCCCAGCCAGCTCAAGCTGGCGTCCATCGCCACCATGGAGGCGCGCATCGCCGGTGCCGACCTATTCGGGCTGCGCCGCGCCAACAGCGGCGTAGTGGGCGTCTATTCCACCGTGCTGGGCGATACGGCGTTCTGCGCCGCTGGCCTCACCGAGGCCATGGCCAAGGATAAGGGCTTCCGCGTCATAGTGGGCACCGCCGAGGGCATCAACCGTCACCCGGCCACCATGCCCGGCGGCGCGATGCTCAAGGTCAAGCTGGTCTTTGAGGCCGGCACGGGCGTGTTGCTGGGGGGGCAGGTGAGCGGCGCCAAGAGCGGCGGCGAGCTCATCAATGCCATCGCCGCTTGCATCCACAACCGGATGACCGCCGACGACATCGCCACGTTCCAGGTGGGCACGCATCCAGCGCTGACAGCCTCGCCCATCTCGTACCAGTTGGTCAACGCGGCCGAGCTGGCCATCGCGTCCAGCCGTAAGTAGGCTCGGGTCAGTTCGCATAAAAGAGACGGGGGACCTGCTTGGGTCTCCCGTCTCTTTTGAGTGGGGTCGCCTTGGCTAGGCCCCGATCAGCACCGCTGTATCCCAGGCCCGCATGGGCGGCACGCGTACCAACAGGCCATGCCCAGCAGGGGTGGCGTCCAGACCTCGCGGTCCGTCGGGCGTCAGCAAGGCCGCGGACTGGCAGGTGGTGTGCAGCAACACGGAAAGCTCAGGCGTGTCGTCCAGAGCCAAGTTCATGAGCACCACGACGATGCGGCTACCATCGGGCGCGCGACGGACCAGTGGCATCACCCGCGAGGTGGGGGCGATGGTCACCGGGAGCTTGCTACGGGTGACCCAGTCGGCCAGGCGCAGCAACTGGCGACGTTTGGGCCCGCGCCCCAGGCCGTTCCAGGGGGCATAGCCTGCGACGACCACACGGCCGCCCCAACGGTTCTCGTGGGCCGTCAGGCAAGGGCCAGCATCGTCGCCCTCGAATGTCTCCAGCCGTGCCAGCACCGCCGCCTCGTGCAGAGGCTCCAGACGATAGCCCCTGTCCCAAGATCCCGCGCGACGGCCATCGCCGCCATCCTCGCCGTTGAGGGCATGCTCGGTAAAGCGCTCCATCACCGGCTCGCAGACGCCGGCGATGCGCGCGCCGGTCAGCTCGCCCAGGCCGCGATTCCACAGCACTGAGAGCGCCTCGGCGTCCAGGATCACGCCTCGCGCCAGGATCTCGCGGAGCGTGTCGTCGTCCAGCGCCTCGGCGATCCGTCCCGCCAGCAACGTGCCGCAGGCATCCGCGCGGCTGCTGGTCAGCGGCAGGCCCATCTCGGCGGCCTCGTTAGGGGCCTGGATATCCCACGGAGCACCTTCATAGAACCAGCCCTCGGCCCCAACCCGCCGGCGAGCCATGAGCTCAGGCGTATGCGCGGCCCACAGCCCGGCAAGCGGCAGACCGTCGGCGGCCTCGACCAGCTCCTGCCACACCGGGCGCATGGCGCCCACAGCGTCGAGCACCGGGGCGTGGTCGTCGAGGCTGCCGATACGGTGCATCATGTTCAGCGCGGCGCCGGTGCAGCCCACCGCGATCGCTAGAGTGATCTCGTTGCAGACCGTGCGGGCCGCCTTGTTCAGGGGCACCCAGGGATAGTTCTCGAGCTCGTACTGGATGGTGTGCACGGTGGGTGGGTAAGCGTCCACCTGACGAGCCACATCCATGATCTTGTTCACGATGCCGCGCGGGTGGTCATCGGTATAGTAGCCGTGGCCAGGACGCCCGCGGGCGGCGTCCATGGCCTCCGCCCAGCGTCCGATGGCATAGTTGCCATAGGTGGAGTGACTGAACCCGATGGTCATCAGGCCGATCTCGATGTCAGGATCCACCGCATGGACTGCTTCGCCGATCTCGGCAGCGATGTCGACCAGCGTATCCTCCAAGAAGGCGCTCCACTGGCGGCGCAACGCGCCTTCGGCGGGATCGTTCAGGTGGGCGACCAGCGCCTCGCGGCCTTCCTTCCAACCAAAGGCTGCCAGGCAGGTTGGGCAGAAACAAGGGTAGAGGACGCCGTGGTGACTCCACCGATAGTCGTCGTCCACCCAGATGAAATCGGGGCCAGACTCGGCCATGAGCCGATACCGCTCGCGGGTATAGTCACGAAAGGCCTGGCTATTGGGGCAAGCGCACCCGTTGGCGATGTGACCGTCGTGGCCGACCATCGGCGGCACGGGCAGGGGCTCTTCGACGTGCGGTAGATCGGTATGGCCCAGCGTCACCAGGACGTTGATCCCCGCAACGGGGATGCCGGCGGCGCGTATAGACGCTTGACGGGTTCGAAGGAGCTCGGAGCGCGCGCGAATCTTTTCCAGAGGCGCGCAGGCCTGGATGGGGAAAGCATCATCAAAGAATGAGACTTCATCCACGGCGACAGC
>CAZTMY010000289.1:0-3169 GCA_964614895.1 uncultured Anaerolineales bacterium | reverse complement strand
GGGTGCGTCTGTCGAATGGACGTGAAGTGACCGCGTACATCCCTGGTGAGGGGCACAATCTGCAGGAGCACTCGGTTGTGCTCGTCCGGGGTGGGCGTGTCAAGGATTTGCCCGGCGTGCGCTACCATATCGTGCGCGGCGTGCTGGATGCCGCGGGCGTTAGCGGCAGGTCGCGTGGGCGTTCGCTGTACGGTACCAAGAAGCCCAAGTGAGGCTTATAGAGGGTCTTGGGATCGCCGGCCATCGTCGGCCGGCGTCCCGTATGTAGGCCGAAGGATAATCCCAAAGGAGCCGCCCCTTGTTGGGTTAGGCGGTGTGTGGGGGAGGAATCGAGGATGCCCAGACGGTATCGGCCAGAGCGCAGAAGCGTAGAACCTGATATCCGTTACAATAGCGAGCGGGTTTCACGCTTTGTGAACAAGGTGATGCGAGGCGGCAAGCGATCGCTGGCACAGAGACTCGTGTATGATAGCTTTGATGCCATCGCAGAGCGCACGGGACAGGACCCGCTCGAGGTCTTTGAGGTAGCGCTACGTAATGTGATGCCAACGATTGAAGTCAAGCCTCGCCGTGTAGGTGGCGCGACGTATCAGGTGCCAGTGGAAGTCCCACCTCAGCGGCGCATGTCGCTGGCGATTCGCTGGATTCTGATGGCGGCTCGCAGTCGGCCGAAGCGAGGTTTCTCGGAGAACTTGGCTGATGAGCTGATGGACGCAGCGCGCAATCAAGGTGGAGCAGTGCGCCGCAAGGACGAAGTCCATCGCATGGCAGAGGCGAACAAGGCCTTTGCGCACTATCGCTGGTAGCACGGCCTGGGGGAATGGGCCAAAGGAACGTCCCTAGGCCGGGCGGGCTGGTTCGCCGCTGACTCTGGCTGTGTGGTTGTATGTCACACGAAACGGAGTGCGAGGTGGCTGAACCAATTTCGCTTGAGCGTACGCGCAACATCGGTATCATTGCCCATATTGATGCCGGCAAGACGACAACAACCGAACGCATCCTGTTCTACACGGGCCGAACCCATCGGCTTGGCAATGTGGATGACGGCACAACCGTCACCGATTGGATGGAACAGGAGCGTGAACGCGGGATCACCATCGCCTCGGCGGCAGTTTCCTGCTATTGGCGAGATCATCGCATTAACATCGTAGATACACCTGGCCACATCGATTTCACGGCTGAGGTGCAGCGCAGCCTGCGGGTGCTGGACGGCGGCGTGGTGGTCTTCGATGCGGTGCAGGGTGTCGAGCCCCAGTCCGAGACGGTCTGGCGGCAGGCAGACCGCTTCAATGTTCCGCGGATCTGCTATATTAACAAAATGGATCGCACGGGAGCCGACTTCTGGCGCTGCATTGATATGATTCGTGAGCGCTTGAGAACTGTACCTGTAGCGATACAGGTGCCTGTGGGAGTCGAGGCCTCGTTCACTGGCGTCGTCGATCTGGTCGAGGACGCGGCCCTCATCTATGCCGACGATCTAGGCAGAGCACCAAAGCGGTGTCCGGTCCCGGATGACTTGGCGGATCTGGTGGCGGCCAAGCGAGAGGAGCTTGTCGAGACCATCGCCGAGACGGATGACGTCTTGCTGGGCAAGTACCTAGAGGGCGAGGACCCCACTCCTGAGGAGTTGCGGTCGGGGATTCGTCGCGCGACATTGGCAGGTGATTGTGTGCCGGTGTTGTGTGGGGCGTCGCTTCGCAACAAGGGCGTACAGCCGGTTCTAGATGCCATCGTAGACTATCTTCCCTCACCTTTGGACGTCCCGCCCATGAAAGGTATCCACCCGGATACCGGCGAGGCGGTGTTACGTCGCGCTGACCCCGAGGAGCCATTCTGTGCCCTCGTGTTCAAGATCGTCAGCGACCCCTTTGTGGGAAGATTGGCCTACATGCGTGTCTACTCTGGTAGGTTGCGCTCCAACTCCTCCACGTATAACTCTCCTAAAGCGAAAAAAGAACGTATCGGGCGGCTTCTCCGGATGTACGCCAACCACCGAGAAGAGGTTGATGCTGTCTCGGCTGGCGATATTGCGGCTGTCGGTGGACTCAAGTTCAGCTTCACCGGTGATACGCTGTGCGACAAGGACCATCCGGTGGTGCTGGAGCGGATTCGTTTCCCGGAGCCTGTCATCTATGTGGCCATCGAGCCACGGACGACTGCCGATTCCGCCAAGTTGGGGGAGGCGTTGCGGGCCTTGGTCGACGAGGACCCAACGTTCCGGGTAGGCACTGACGAGAACACAGGCCAGACGATCATCTCAGGTATGGGCGAGCTTCATCTGGAGATTCTGGTGGACCGGCTGGTGCGTGAGTTCCACGTGGAGGCCAAGGTGGGCCGGCCACAAGTGGCCTATCGGGAGACGATCACGCGGGCCGTGTGCGTCGATGAGGAACTGGACTTTCAGAGCATGGGCAGGCCGCAATATGCGCGTGTTGGCTTGAAGCTGGAGCCAGTGCCCTCGGGTGAGGGCTTTGATTTTGTCGACGAACTCGCAGATGGGGACTTGCCGCGAGAATTCCGCGAAGCGGTCAAGACGGCAGCGCAAGAATCGCTCTCTAGCGGTGCTCTGGCCGGATTTCCGCTGGTGGATCTCCGATTCCGGTTGGTGAGTGCTGGCTATGACGAGCACTCATCGAGCGAGGCAGCGTTTCATCGGGTGACGGCAATAGCCTTTCAGAAAGCGGTGGCTGATGCTGGACCGGTGCTTCTTGAGCCGGTAATGAAGATCGAGATCATAGTACCGCAGGAGCACACGGGTGATGCCATCGGGGATATCAACGCACGGCGCGGAGAGGTTACCAACATGCATCCACTACCGGGTGGTTTGCAGGCCATTAGGGGGCGAGTCCCGTTGTCGGAGATGTTTGGCTATGCGACTGACCTGCGATCGTTCAGCCAAGGGCGGGGTTCCTTCACGATGGAGTTTGAGCGGTACGAACCGGTTCCGCGCGAGGTCTCAGAACGGATTCTAGGAGGATCATTCAGCGGCATCTAGTCCGGTAGAGCGAATGGGTGGTTTTTGGGGAATGAGCAATCCTTTGCTATAATAGAAGGGTTGTGCTTATGATCGGTCGCCTGGTGAAAAGGGCACCGTGGTGCTGATGAAGGGGGAGCAACATGGGTAAGCAAGTCTTTGAGCGCACCAAGCCGCATGTGAACGTGGGCACCA
>CAZTMY010000288.1:0-3207 GCA_964614895.1 uncultured Anaerolineales bacterium | reverse complement strand
CCAAGCTGCAGCAGGGCGCACCCTACAAGGCAGTGCTTATCACCCAGAACGAGACGTCCACCGGCGTCACCAACGACCTGGCAGCTCTATGCGATGCCATCCGCAACGCGGCTGATCCCACGCCCTTGATCCTCGTCGATGCTATCAGTGGGCTAGGGGCGATCCGCCTGCAGACCGATGTTTGGGGCTGTGACGCTGTCGTTAGCGGCTCGCAGAAGGCCTGGGCCGCGCCGCCGGGGCTGGCCATGGTGAGTTTCAGCCCCAAGGCATGGGAGGCCTACGAGCAAGCGCGCATGCCACGCTACTACTTGGACTTTGGTCTGGCCGCCAAGTACGCTGCTCGCAACCAGACTCCAGCGACGCCCAATGTCGCCGCTCTCTATGGCCTGCACAAGAGCCTCGAGGCGATGATGGACGAAGGCCCAATCGCCATCGCACAGCGACACGCCAAGATCGGCGCCTATTGCCGCAAGCGAGCCCTAGACATGGGCTTGGGCCTCTTTGCCGATCCCGAGCACTATTCCAATACCGTGACGGCGGTCACGTTCCAGCCAGACTACAGCTCCAAGGAGATTCTAGCAGCCCTGCGAGAGCGACACGGGGTGATCTGCGGATCCAGCAAGGCACCAGGCGTGGAGATGATCCGGATTGGGCACATGGGTTATGTCACCATGGCAGACATCGACGGCGTGTTCGACGCGCTGGCCGACGTTCTTGGTCGCTAAGGCGCCTCGTACGCCAGCATCCAGGGGGCGAGCCATGAGCCGCCCCCTCTGCTTATACCGACAGAGGCCAGGTCAATCGACCAAGTTACGTAACGTTGTGGCCATCACCGGATGCTCACCGCGCACGGATGTCACCAACGAGAGCACAAACACATAATGGCAGAGACACCATTGATCACACCCCAAGCCCTGGAAGCGGACGCAGCCCTCGCAACCACTTCGGTCGGTGAGGATCAAGAGGGCGAACTGGTGCGTTCCGCTGGCATCAACGCCGCCGGCAACGTGGCCAGTCGCGCCCTTGGGTTGGTCCGTGAGGCACTCATCGCAGGCACATTCGGCGCCACAGCCGCGACATCAGCCTGGGATGCCATTAGCGGTATCCCCAAGATGGTGTATGAGCTCCTCATCGGCGGCATGCTTAGCGCTGCACTGGTGCCTGTCCTGAGCGAGTACGCGACGCCCGATCGCCAGGATGAGCTCGACTATGTCCTTTCATTACTGCTCTCGCTGGCCGCTGTCACGTTGATCATCACCGTACTCCTCCTAGAGCTCGCAGCAGGCCCGATCACGACCTTCCTTCTGCCAGGCCTCGATCCCAAGACTCGCGACCTGGGAATCCAACTGACACGTATCATCGTGCCGGCAGTGCTGATCTATGGCACGTCGGGCATCATCCAGGCGTATCACTATGCCCGCAAGCGCTTTGTCTATCCATCTATGGGAGCGCCCGCGCACAATCTTGGCATGATCCTGGGCATTCTGTTGCTTGCCAATATAGCCGGCATCAAGAGCTTGAGCTTGGGCGTCCTACTGGCAGCTACGGCTCAGTTGCTGGTACAGCTCCCGGGCCTCAAGGGTACGCGCCTGATCCCCTGCCTGCGTTTCGATCACCCAGTGATCGGCCGCATCCTAAAGCTGTATGCTCCCGTACTGCTCAGCGTCATCATAGCGAACCTGGGCATCCTGATCGACCGCCGCTTTGCTTCGCGCACAGCCGCCGAGGCCATCACCTGGATGGCGAAAGCGACCTACCTAATCCAGCTCCCCTTGGGTCTAGTCTCCATGGCAATCTCGCTGGCCGTCCTCCCGACCCTATCGCGCATCGATGCTAGTAGGGATCTCCATCGGTTTCGAGCTACCCTTTCACAAGGGCTTCGGTTGGTGTTGGTGCTCATCATACCCGCGGGGGCTGTTTTGCTTGCGCTGGGACAACCGATCATCGAACTCATCTACGAGCACGGCGCCTTTGGGGTCAGATCGACAGCGTGCACCCTGACCGCCCTACGGATCTACCTCATCGGGTTGCCCTTCTCGGCCATAGATCTTCCCCTGGTTTTCGCCTTCTATGCGCAAAAGGATACCGTCACGCCGGTGTTGGTGGGTATCGCCGCCGTAGGAATCTACCTGGCCGTGGGCCCCCTCACCGCCTTCTCGCTAGGCTGGGGCTTTCTCGGCTTGGTACTCGCCAATTCAGCGCAGCTAGCCAGCCACGCGGTGCTAATGCTGATCCTCTTCCGAAGGCGATACGAGGGGCTGGGGGGCTATGGCATCATGGCAGCTCTGCTCAAGTCAGCGGTGGCTTCAGCCTGCCTGGGACTCGTTGCATGGCTCGCCTGGGCAGGGTGCGAGCAGGTTCTGAGGGGAGACGGCATTGTGCTCGAAGCGCTACGAGTTGGGCTGCCAGCGATGGCTGGCGCTATCGCTTTTGCCCTAGTCGCACGCCTCCTTCGGATCAGCGAGTACGAGTACCTCCTAGCCATGATCCGCCAACGCTTCCTGGGAGCACGTCCCTAGTGTCACGTGAGGTCTAGAACCACTTTGGCGGCAACTTGCGGTGTATTCCCGGCTCGCTCAGGCGCGCTACAGCGTCATCGACATCCTCGCAGACCTCATACAGTGCTCGGAAATCCTCCTTGGCAAACTTCAACGAATAGATCTGCTCCATAACATCAAGCAGCTTGCCCCAGTAGGCATAGAGGTTCACAAGGAGAACGGGCGCCTGGATAACGCCGAGTTGCTTCTCGACAAGCACCTGGAAGAGCTCCTCCAAGGTGCCAAAGCCCCCTGGCAAGACAATGAAAGCATCCGCCTGCCGTTCCATCTCGGCCTTGCGCTCGGCCATGGTCTCGGTCACCACGAGCTGGTCCAGCCCATCAAAGGCCAAGCCATACTCTACCATGGCGCGCGGCATGATCCCCAGGACATGGGCACCGTGCTCCACGGCGCCCTCGGCGACTGCTCGCATCAGGCCCGTAGCCGCCCCCCCATACACGAGAACGTGACCGCCCCGAGCCAGGAGGGCCCCCAGCCGTCTGGCTTTGTCAACATACATGCCGTCCACTGCATCGCTAGACGAGCAGAATACACACACTCTCAACACACACCTCCCCGGGGCCACCTGATCTCAGGCTAGGCGCGCGTCATCTCGCTGTCAACAGGGCGCCTTGACGGGATCGCCGAGCCGTGCTAGAGTAGGTGCCAA
>CAZTMY010000287.1:0-3220 GCA_964614895.1 uncultured Anaerolineales bacterium | reverse complement strand
GCACACGCCGACGCGTACGCCTAGCCGTAGCCCTAGGCCGACAGCGAGCGTAACCCCTAGCCCAACTGCCACTCGCGAGACTGTAGCGCTGCGGACGCCCCCCGCCTCTGGGCCACGGTCGGGCGCCACCGTCTATATGGAGCGGCGCTCATTCTTCGGATGGCTCCTGCGGCTGCTGCGCCAGCTCTAGCCCCAGCGCGCTTGCGAGTAATCGCCGCCCCCTCCATAATGGTGGCATGGTTTCACCTAGTTCGCTTCACAGGAGGTCTGCAACATGTCCATCTCGCTGGGCCTCGTCGGCCTCGGCTCCTTTGGCAGCCAGTTCGCCGAGCTGTTTCACGCGCATCCGCTAGTCGGCCGCATCGCCTTGTGCGACCGTGAGCCCGATCGCATCAAGCGGTTTGCCGATCTGCCCGCCTGGCAGGCCAAGCTCGACCGCGATGCAACCTCCACGCGCTTTGAGGATCTGCTGGATTCGGACCTGGATGCTCTGGTAGTGATCACGCAGCCGTGGCTCCACGCGCCGCAGTGCCTCCAAGCGCTGGAGCATGGCAAGCATGTGTACAGCGCCGTGCCCATCATCTCGCTGCCCGACTCGGACGAGATCCTGGAATGGTGCGACCGGCTCGTTCGCGCCGTGAAACGCACTGGCCTGCACTATATGCTGGGCGAGACCACCGTCTATCGCCCAATCACGATGTACTGCAAGCGCCGCGCCGCCGAGGGGGCCTTTGGCGCGTATGTGTTTGCCGAGGGGCACTACTACCATCCTTTTGACTCACGAGCCTGCGATCTGCGGGAGGTGTTGCGCATGCGTACTGCCAGCACCATCGGCAAGCAGTTGCCCAAGGTCCTAGACGGCTATCGCCGGCGGAACATCCTCGGCGGTCCCATGATGTACCCGACCCACTCGGTCTCTGGACCCATCCACGTCATGGGCGGAGTGCCCGCCGCCCGCGTGGCCTGTTTTGGCACCGAGCCCATCACCGACGATCCCTACTTTCGCCAGACCAACCACGCCTACAGCAACGAGACCGCCTTGTTTCAGATGGCCAATGGCTGCGTGATGCGCATCTGCGAGCATCGTGAGATCGTCATCCAGGAGGAAGAGGGCTTTCGCCTGTACGGCACCGAGGGCAGCTTTGAGCACAACACATGGCTCACCAAGGATGGCCGCACCTCACTGACGGTGGACGAGATGCGCGACCCGTTGCCCGAGGACGTAGCAGCGGCCTTCCGCGCCGCGTTGGGCGACGGGTTCTACGGGGGGCACGGCGGCTCGCACGCCTACTTGGCCAATGAGTTCGTCGATGCCATCGCGCATGATCGACGTCCCACCATCAACGTATGGGAAGCCGTCCGCTACATGGCCGCCGGCGCCGTTGCCCACAAATCCGCGCTGCGCGGCGGCGAGACCCTAAACGTCCCCGATTGGGGCGACCCGCCCGCATCCTGAGCAGGGACGCGCCGCTCGTTTGGGGAGTATCGCATCATGGATCTGGCGCTGTTTCTGTACGTCGCCTGGCTGCTCGTCTACCGGGCCGTGGAATCCACGGCCCGCCGCCGCTGGGCCCTGCACCGGCCGCCCCGCCGCCGCGACCCCAGCATCTATCTCATCGCCGCGCCCTTTTACGCCGGCGTCCTCGCCTGTGCTGCAGAGTATGTCGCTACCCAGAGATTTCCGGGTTGGGGGCTCCTGGTCGCCGGCAACATCGCCTTTGCCGCGGGCGTCTCGCTGCGTTGGCTCGGCCACCGCGACCTGGGTGCCGCATTTTCCGAGCGCGTCGAGACCTATGATGCTCAACCTTTGGTAACCACCGGCCTCTATGCCCACATCCGACACCCACTCTATCTGGGCAACCTGTTCCTCTTTGCCGCCATGCCGCTGCTGCTGAATTGCCGATGGGGCTGGATCCCCGGTATTCTCGGAATGGTCGGCGTGCTCGTCCGCCTGCGCCACGAGGAACGCTACCTCGCCCGCGAGCTGCCCGGTTATGCCGACTATACGACACGCACCAAGGCCCTGATCCCCAAGATCTGGTGATGCCTCCTCCTGACCATGGCGCTTGACCCCCGGACACCGCGCGCCTACACTCGCGACGCTCAGACGTGCCATTCGCAGCCGAACCAATGAGGAGCCTGCCCATGATCACCTCCCGCGAGCGCGTGATGCGCGCCCTCAACTTCCAACCCGTCGATCGCGTGCCCCGCGACTTGGCCGGCATGCGATCCACCGGGATCAGCGTGTTCGCCTATCCGCGCTTGGTGGAGGCGTTGGGTTTGCCGCCACGTCTCCCACGCGCAGAGGACACCTGGCAAATGCTGGCGCTGCCCGAGTTGGACGTGCTTGACGAGCTGGGCGTTGACGTTGTCACCATCGCCGACGATGCCACCAACGCCTTTGATCAGCCCGGCCTTTGGAAGCCCTACGACTTTGGCGGGCGCCTGCCCGCCGTGGTGCGCGACCCGAGCGCCTTTGCCGAGGAGCCCGACGGGACCATCGTTCACGGCCGCACCCGCATGCTACCTAGCTCGTTCGTCTTTGATGAGATCCACGGGGGCCAGCCTCTGGACCTGATAGCAGACATCCCCAAGCCCGATCTGGACCAGATCCGGCGTGCGCTGGACGCGCGCCTGCTCACCGACGCGCAGGTGGAGGCCAAGCGAGAGTTCTATCAGCAGGTCCGCGAGGCCACCGACCGGGCGGTGTTTCTCAACGAGGGCGCCGTCCAGATGCCCATCGCCATCGATGGTTGGGGCGGACTAGGCGTCTTCCCGGTGCTCTGCGTGCTGGAACCCGAGCACATCCGTGCCCTGCACGAGATCTATGCCGAATACACCGAGTACAACCTACGTGCGTTGCTGAGCGCCGTCGGCCCTTATGTGGACATTATCATGATGGCCGCCGATGACTGGGGCACCCAGAACACGACCATCGCCTCGCCCCAGGTCTGCCGCGATCTGTTTGCGCCCTACTGGCGCAGGCTCAACGACGCGGTCCATGAGGTCGCCCCGGAGACCAAGACCTTCATGCACTCCTGTGGCGCCATCTATGACGTCATCGACCTGATGATCGACAGCGGGTTCGATATCCTGAATCCCGTCCAGTGGTGCGCCGGCGCGCATTCCTACCGAGAGTGGAAGGACCGCGCCCGGGGCCGCATCGTGCTATGGGGCGGCGGCGTCGATTCCCAGCACACGCTGCCGCTGGGCACCGTGG
>CAZTMY010000286.1:0-3221 GCA_964614895.1 uncultured Anaerolineales bacterium | reverse complement strand
CGCCGCACGCAACCTAGTGGCAACTAGGCTGGGTATCCCTAGCGATGACATCACCGTCCTAGGCCTAGAGGCCACGACTTGGCGCAATGCCTGCCTCGAAGTGCAAGAGCCCAACCTGGCCTGCGCCCTAGTCGAGACCCCGGGCTACCTGGTTGAGCTCTCCGCAAGTGGCCGCACCTTCCGCGTCCACGCCAGCCAAGACGGGCGCGTCAAGCTGGCATCCGAAACATCGCCAGCAGCGGTGCCCACGGCGTCACCGACGCAGATGCCGGCCCCGACGCCAGCGTCAACCATCACCCCGATGCCTAGCCCCGTACCATCGCCCACGCCATGGCCCATCACGATCACCGAATGGCGCGGGGAATACTGGTGCAATGCCAAGTTGGAGGGCGCACCGGCTCTCGTGCGCAACGACAGCTCGGTAAGCTTTAACTGGGGCTATGGCGCTCCGGCCAACGGACTCCCAACTGATTACGTGAGCGCACGGTGGAGCCGACGTATTCACTTCAGTACCGGCACCTACCGGTTCACGCTACGCGCCGATGATGGTGTTCGGCTGTGGGTGGCGGGGAACCTGCTCATCGACCGCTGGCACGGAGGCTACACCGAGGATAGTGTCCTTCAGCACATCTGGGAAGGCGAGCACGAGGTCGTGGTCGAGTACTATGAGCTAGAGGGCATTGCCAAGGTCCATCTCACCTGGCAGAAACAGGAACCCAAGCCCACACCGACGCTTTCGTCTGATCTATGGAAGGCCGCATACTATGAGCGGCGTCGGCCCGGCGGCGAGCCAAAGCTCGTACGCAATGAGAAGACCCTCGACTTTGATTGGGGCGAGGGATCCCCCTCAAAGCATCTGCGGGCCGATCAGTTCTCGGCAGAGTTCACGCGCACCCTACGATTCGCGCCAGGCACCTATCGGCTGCAGGCTGTGGCAGACGACGGGGTACGCGTCTGGGTAGATGACGAGTTGGTCATCGACGCGTGGGTAGATCAGATACGTACCTGGCACCAGGCAACGGTGTCGCTCGACGGAGAACACGAGATTCGCGTCCAGTACTACGAGAACACCGGCGGGGCTGCGCTGAGCTTTAGTTGGCGACGCATCGGCCCTTGAGCAAGCCACCCGTCCCAGAGCGAGAGGGGACCCGCGCACGAGGTCCCCTCTTGTCGATCCTCACTAGACGGGTGTAACAAAGATATCGTCGCCAACCAACCCCGGATACGCGCCCTGGGCCACCAGATCGTCGGCGTCCGGGTGCACCAAGAGCCACTTGTTTACGGCAAACAGCAACCTGCCTTCGCCCACAGGATCTACCTCAAAGGCAATATCCGTGTTCGTGCGCCTGGGCAAGTAGACGATCGTGGCAAAAGAGCCGCTCTTTGCCACATGAATAGGTGCAAAGTGCAAGTTCCAGGGATGGAACTCGACCACACAACCTTCCGGTGCGTAGAACCCCTCCACGAGACGCGTGTCATAGGTGGGCTCGTCGCCATAGGCGATGTCACGCTGATCCCCCACGAGGAGTAGCGCCTCCGTTAGGCAGACGTTCACCTCGATGCCCTTGTGATACTCAAGGCCTGCCATCTGCAGATTGCGCCCGTAGCACCAGCCCACCTGGATGTCCATCCCGCCATACACCTGCGTCGCGATGGCGGTGTTCAGGGCGCAAGGCTCCTCCAAGGCGGGCACCGATGGCTCATACACGACTTTTTCCGAAGTCGGCAGGAGTCGTTTGGCGCGTACCATCATCTCGCTCGGGTCAAACCGGTCCAGGACGCGACCATAGCGCGCAAACGCAGGATGAGTGACGCTGCGAATAGTGACCCCGGGGTTGGCGGCCTGCAGCCGCTCGACGATGTCAGACATAAGGACCTCCTTCATCGCGGCTTTGAGTGTAGCGTGTGCTCACAGTAGCATTGTATGCCCTTCAGACGAGGCGCGCCAGCACGCCCACGCAGAGGCTTCCCACAACGTTGACGTCATCTGCGTGCTGGCTATAGTGAGTGACTGGCGGTCTGCCCCACGGAGGAACTTGGTGCCCCAAGCTATCATCCACGCGCTCGATCTGGACCCCGATGCCGAGTGCCTAGCCACGATATGGAACGAGAGCGACATGGCGCGGCCCAATTCTCGGGCCTCCGGCCACCCTACCACCGCCGAGATGGTACGAAAGTGAGAACACGACGAGACCCATCTAGCCGTGTTCGTGACAGAAGTCAACGACGAGATCGTGGGCTATTGCCGCTTTGCCGAGTCGAGTTGAAAGGGCAAGGCCTATCTGGGCTTGCTGAACGTCAACTCCCCATTCCACAGGCAAAGACGCAGGCTCATCTCAGCGACTGTGGACTCTTCCGTCGCCAAGATATGGCAGCGCTAGACGCTCCACACATAGTCTACCAGCTACAAGGCCGCCCCACCCACAAAAAGACGGAGGTTTGGAGACGACTGATGCCTCCGTATGGACGCAGAGCTTCACCCCCGGTGCCCATCCCATACCTCTGGCCAAGCCCTTCTTCAAGAGACACGAGGCATGCCTGCCACGTCCAAGACATCGACCAGGAGCAGGATGACATGCACTGGGAGGGCGCGCGGGACGTACACTGGGCACCATGCAAGAAGTGACTTTGCGACCAGAGGCAACCGTCGTGTATACTCTTCTCGTCATAGTGCGCGACACGGTGGACGCCGCTGTTCACTATGCCGTTCTAGAGGACTGGGCCGGATAGCGTTGGCGACACAGCGTCGTGGTGCCACTTCCGGGAACTACATCGGCTCCACACAACGCTTGGGAGGTACTATGAACCTTCGTATCCCTGGACCTACGCCGCTCTCGCCCGAGGTGATCGCCGCTGTTGGCCAGCAGATGATCAACCACCGCGGCCCCGAGTTCGAGGCGCTATTCCGCGACGTCACAGCTTGGCTCAAGGTCTTTTTCGAGACCGAGCATGACCTGTTTGTGCTTACCACCTCAGGAACCGGCGGCATGGAAGCTAGCATAGTCAACACGCTCTCGCCGGGCGACCGTGTGCTCGCCATCGTGATCGGCGTCTTTGGCGAACGCTTTGCCAAGATCGCCGAAGCGTATGGCGCAGAGGTAACCCGCCTCACCTTCGAGATGGGCCAGGCGGCAGATCCAGAGGTTGTCGCCGCCAAGCTGCAGCAGGGCGCACCCCACAAGGCAGTGCTTATCACCCAGAACGAGACGTCCACCGGCGTC
>CAZTMY010000285.1:0-3229 GCA_964614895.1 uncultured Anaerolineales bacterium | reverse complement strand
CATCGGACATGATGAACCTCTCTCTAGGTACTACTTGGGCAGCACGGGCAGCATCTCGGCCGCGCCGCGCAACACCGCCACGCGGGCATCGGGCCCGCTCTCAGCCAACGCACGATCCAAGGCCTGCTGTGGGGTCGCTGCCCAGCGCAGGCCTGTTCGTTCCACATCCTCACCGGGGATTCCGTCCGTCACTAGGGTCACCTTGGCACGATCCATGACCTCGCGCACCTGGAGCATGTGCACACCCACCACTTTATGGGGGAGCTTACCGTCTTCTACCAGGGCGATGATCTCCTCGCGTGAGGGATAGCCGTAGCGCAGGATCTCCTCGGCGTGGGTCTGGGAGAGCCCCTCGTAGCAGGGCGAAACGACGATCACCTGGCCGCCGGGGCGGACCACCAGGCCAGCCGTGTCCAGCGCCTTGTTGGCCTGCCACCACTCGATATCAAAAGGCGATCCGTCGGTTAGCACGATATCGGGCCGCGAGGGAAAGGCGACCTCGTGAAAGGCCCGGGCACGTCGCACGCCCACACGGTGCGCGGCGGCCAGATCGCCAGCGACGCAGCCACGGATGCGCCCGGTGGCATCCATGACCACGTTGACGATGAAAGACAGCCCGGCTTGCCGCGCCAGCGAATCAATGGCGGCGCGCACGGGATTGTCGCGGGTGCCCACCACGCTCTCCGCCTGGGTGCTGGCCCGCACCCAGTGCATCTCGCTGTTAGTTACCTCGCCGCAGAGCCCCGGCACCAGAATCTTGCCGCCGCCAGTAAACCCGCACACGTCGATGGGCATGATCCGCCCGATCCCGATGACCAAGTCGGCCTGAGCCACCCGCCGGTTGATCCAGACGGGCACGCCATCGGGAGTATCGCCCATGTATTCCAGCATGGAGAGGTCATCCCAGGCGTGGTTGAACACGGGATAGCGCTCATAGACATCATCGCCCAGTTTAGCGCGCATCTCGGCGGGAGTCATGGAACGATGGGTGCCTAGCGCCATGATGAAGGCGATGCGCTCGTCGCCTACGCGGGCGGCGTGAAGCTCGTCCAGCACGTGTGGGATGATCTTGTAGGCAGGTGTGGGCCGAGAGACATCGTCGCAGACGATGAGCACCGCGTGGGCACCGCGCGCGAGGGTTGTCAGCGGCGGCGCGCCGATGGGATTGGCCAGCGCATGACGCACGATCACCGGCTCGGTACCATTGGGCGGCACGGTTGGGAGGGTGTACATGCCCATCAAGTGCGCGTCAGGGACGTCCACGCTGCAATCAGGATAGGGCAGGTCAACACGCATGCTAACGGACCTCCAGCATGGGCCAAACACCGGCCTGATTGTACTCCAAGGGATAACCATCGTCCAACCCAAGCGGCTTGGCAAGCATGGCGAGGAGAGGATGGCGATACCAGCGCAGGTGACCCACGCCAGCGAGTTGGGCCTGGTCAACATGATCGGGTGGCACATCTTTGACTCGTACTGGCTAGGCGCCCGCCCCGCCGCCTGGAGCGCAAGGTAGACGTCCGCTAAACCAGCCTCCTCGTTGTGTGACCTCGCCGATCTCCTCAACGTACACTTCGGCCATCGTCATATTATCTTCACAAAGCCGGCACATCTTGTCGATAATGGTCCGCTATATTGCCAAGTATGTTGCAGACTGTAACCTACTTCTCATTTGGAGGCATGGCCATGCGCAGACGTCGTCGCTTATGGATCTGGGCTGTGGTGTTGGTGATCGTCGCCGCGGGCGGGTACATGGGTTGGCGCTGGGCCCATAGCAATGCAGCGCTGGAGGCCGATACGCCCACGCTCCAGACGTCAGTTGCCCGCCGGGGCGAGATCGTCCTATCGGCCACTGGCGTAGGCACCTTGATCCCCGTCAGCAAGCAATCACTCTCATTCCCGGTAGCGGGGACATTACTAACGTTGGAGGTGCAGGTGGGGGATAGGGTCCAAGCGGGGCAGCCTGTAGCCAGTATCGACGATACGGAGGCTCGCCTGGCGCTAAGCAAAGCGGAGATTCAGTTCGTCCAGGCCCAACAGGCCCTGGCCAATGCTGAGAGCGCCCATGAGGAGTTGCTGGCCGGGCCTTCGGAGACTCAGCTTGCCGCCGCCCACCTGGCGGTGCTCAATGCTGAGGATCGTCTCACCGAGCTTTCTGCCGGGCCCACCGAGGTCGATCTGGCGGCGGCCCAAGCCAATGTAGCCGTGGCTCAGGCCCGCTACGAGGACCTAAAAGCACAGCCCGACCCAGTCGCGGTGGAAAAGGCCAAGCTCTCGCTGGACCGCGCCAAGAATAGCCTTTGGGCCGCGCAGATGAACCGCGACGCCGCCTGTGGCTCGGACCATAAGGGCAGCGCTTGCGACCAGGCTCAGGCGAGTGTACTCAACGCCGAAATCTCGGTGCAGATGGCCGAGATGGAGTACGAGGCCGCGTTGGAGCCCGCCACCGACGCCGAGCTCGCCAGCGCCTGGTCGCAGGTGCTCCAGGCCCAGGAGGCGCTTGCCGAGCTGCAAGAAGACCCCACCGAGACCGAGATCCTCGCCGCCGAGACCGAGCTTGCCAACGCCCTGGAGGCCTTGGAAGAGCTCGAGAGCAGCCCCACGGATGAAGAGATTGCCGCCTCCGAGCTGGCTGTCCAGCAAGCTGAGGTAGCCCTGGCTCAGGCCGAGCGCGACCTCGCGGAGGCCCAAGAAGCCTTTGGGCAGACCACGCTGGTTTCCCCCTATGATGGAGTCGTCACGGCTGTGTTAGGTAGCGTGGGCGACGAGATCAAAGCCGAGGAAGCCGTCGTCACCGTGGCCGACCAATCGCGCTATGTGCTAGAGATCATGGTGGACGAGAGCGACATGGCCACGCTGAGCGTTGGCCGCGAGGTGGAGGTGGTCTTTGACGCGCTGCCGGATCAGACCTTCACTGGGCACGTGACTCAGGTGGATCCCGCCCTGACCAGCTCCGCAGGACTGTCGTTCCTCAGCGGAACAGTCGAGCTGGATGCTGGGTCGGTGGCCAAGCCTCAGGGCATGCCGCTGGGCCTGGCAGCTACCGTGGATGTAATCGGCGGTCGTACCGAGAATGCTGTGCTAGTACCAGTGGAGGCTCTCCGCGAGATCGAGCCGGGCTCCTATGGCGTCTTTGTGATGGAAAATGGCGAGCCGCGCCTGCACATGGTTGAGGTGGGCCTGATGGACCTCACCTATGCTGAGATCATCTCGGGTGTCCAGGAGGGCG